>NZ_JBLOUI010000040.1:0-23839 GCF_047807365.1 Peptacetobacter sp. AB800
ATGCAAGTAAAAATATTTTAGATAGAAAATATGATAAAGAAATAAAGATGTTTACAAGTTATAAGAAAGTTAAGGAAATACTAGAAAGTAGAATTGCTGATATAAAGTAAAAAGATAGGTTAAAAGTATATTTTATTTAATCACGAATATATTTTGTATTTATCCAACTGTTGATAAATAGAGGGTATATTTTATCGGTGACGGGGGTTAGATAAAATACTTTAAATAAATAAAAAATACGGTTGTGGGATAATCGAGATAAAAATTTTTATCGAGATAACTGGCTCAACCAAGACTTAAAACTATCAAAAGATAGAATAAGAGCGAAATATCTAAAATGAGTACATTTGTATATATTTTTAGAACCAGAGAGAAGAGCAGAGAAAGGTAGATTCAGCGATTGAGTTTAAGGCTAATAATATAGCGATTACTGTTACTAAGATTTGTGTTGTGTTGTTTTTCGGTGGGATTTATCTTCTTAGAGGAACTACTTGGATTACAGAGGCGCTTATGGGATATGGTATGGTTGCGATGGTTGTTTTTGATGTGATGATTTTCTCTGAGTTTTTTGCAAAGATTTATTATATAAGAAAAAGGAATAGATAAAAATATGCTGCTGTAAGTTATTACAGCAGCTTTTTATTTAAAAATATGTATAATTATTCTGGAAATCCTAATGAAAAAATTATTTTTTTAAAATATTTATCTGGAATTTTACACTTTAAATTTATAATTTTTTCCTCTATTTCACTAAATAATTTTGTATATTGTTCGTGAGATAAGAAAAATTGCATAGATAATATGCTATTATAAACAGACTGACGATTATCAGCTTTTTTTATATTATATTTAATATGTAAATCTTCATAGAAAGGTAAGTCATTACTACATTTAAATCCTAAAAGGATGTTATTATGAGCTGTAATATTTCTAAGTTCTCTTATATTCCAAATAGCATTTTGAATAAGCTTTGATGATACAGGTTTAATATTTTTTTTAGATAAATTATCTTTAATAAAATTAGATAAATCAGCTGCTACACTATTTCTAATTTTATCATTTAAATATTTATAAAAGTAAATAATATCCCCAAATGATAAATAATCAACTAATATCCAAAATGGGACTGAGTTATGTGTTTTTATATAATGCTTTATAGAATTATACTTTTTATCATTCTCATTTTTTAAAATAATTTTAGATAGTTTGTATGCCATATCAGTCGCTTGAACAATATATTTACTATTATAAGTTTTTACATCTAAATAAGAGTACAAATCATCTTTAAAAAAATTACAGTAATTATAAGAAAGAATAGATTTAAAGTGTCTTTCAATTTCCATAATAGCTTTAAATATTATTGCTTTAATTTCTTTATCAAAAAGATGAACCTCCATTATATCTTCAAAATAAACATCATCATAATATAAATTACAATCTTTATCCATAAAAAATTTACTGTAGAAATTAATAACATTGTAGTAATTGTAATTAAGTAAATAAGATTTAGCTCTTTCTAAATTTTTAAAATTTAAATTTCTATTTCTTAAGATTTCTATTTGTTCGTCAATGCTTTTAAATGGTTTCATTTTTTATTCTCCTCAAAAAACAAAATACCGCAAGTATTATATAAATAAACTTGCGGTATCTGCACACATAGAGTCTTCTTTCGATCGAACATCTACATGCTATCCTCTAAATATATTTTATAATACTTAATTATAAATGTCAAAATTAATTTTGAAGTTTATATAAAATAATCAACTTTATTATATATCTCTAATATAAAAAAGTAAATATATACAAGAGGTTATTTTTAATTTAGTTATTAAAGTATAGTTATTTATTCTTCATTAACCAACATAGAGTCTGCGTACTTTTCTGCAGCTTTTTCACTGTCAAATGTATCAAGTCTTACAAGTACACAAGTATTGTTTTTATCTATTTCTGAAGTGAAGTCTTTGTAGTCGCCGTTTTTATGGTCAATAGACTCCATTGCGTTGTTGTATGAGTAAGTAAGCGCTGATAGGACATATGAGCCACCTGGAACAAGTTTTACATTGTATTCTTCACCTACATCTTCTGCGCCAAATGATGGCATAACTGCGTTTGGAGCTTTTTCATCTTTGTTTAATAAGCTTATGTCAAATTTAGTACGAGTAGAAGTTGATGATAGGTTTAGTGTACAATTTTTCCAATCATCAGAAATGTCGTAAATCATAGTGAAAGATTCTTTATTGTTTTCGTCAGCAGATCCACCAAACATAACCACATTGTTTTCTACCATAGAGCCATTTTTCCAAACTTCATAAGAAAGTACAGTTCCCTTAACATCTTCTGGGTAGTTTACATCCACTACAAATGGATATTCCCCTGATAAAGCTGCAATCTGTTTTTCTCTTTCTGTCAATGTTACTGGAGTTACATCAGATGCTTTTCCAGCTTGAGAGCAACCTGTTGCTAGAAGAGATACTGCTAAAATTGATGCTAAAACAAGATTTTTTTTCATAATAATTCTCCTTTCGAGAAATCTTTTTAAATAATAGAAATCTTACATCCTATTTATTTTGTTTAGTATATTATACTATGAAAAGGATATTCACAAAAGAATTAATATCAAAAGATACAAAATTGTAATATAAGAAATAATTTATCAAGTTCTCTAAAATAATAAAAAAAGAAGTTACCATAATATAATTACGATAACTTCTATAAATATAATAATATCTAATTACAAAATACTAAACAGTAGCACGTTCGCATTTAGCCTCGTCAAATTCTCTCATTTTTTCAATCATTGATTCTCTAATTTCTTCTCCAAGCTCTACAGTTTTGTATCTAGGGTTTTCTATGTGTTTATAAACTGGATCTAAAAATTCAACTTCAACATCTTTAGAGTTGATTTTTCCAACTGGCTGATATCCTTCATAAGTACCCTTAGAATTTTTTATAACCATTGGGACAATAGGGCATTTTGCTTTGTAAGCGATTTTTAATGCACCAGATCTAAAGTCTGATATATATGCATTGTCGTCTTTAACCCAAGTTAAATCACCTTCTGGGAAGATAGCCATAGAGTGATTATTTTTTATATTGTCAGCAGCCTGGTTTATAGCCTTCATTCCTTCACGATTGTTTTTTCTGTTGATAAATACACACTTAACAAGCTCAATCCACTTGCTTGCGATAGGAATTTTTCTCCAAACTGGCTCATCTGCAATTACGCAGCCTATACCCCTATCAACGCTGTCTACTAAAATGTAGCTATCAAGCATACTAGAATGGTTGATTACGAAAAGAACTGGCTCTTTTGGAATTCTCTCCCTGCCGATTACATTTACATTGATATTTACTTTTTTTAATGACTTAGCAGCAATCTTTTTTAGAAATGCAAACTTCTCATCTAAAGTGTATTTATCTGGATTTTTTCTAAACTTATTTAGGTGCGGAATTGATGAGATAAATCCAAAAATCTGCAGTATCCGGAATTTTATATAGTTAAACAAGAACAAAACATCTCCTTACGTTCTAAATTTTTGCAAAGAATATTTTAGCATAAAACGAAATTAAAGTCTATAAACTGAAAGTGTAAATAATTATAAAAAATGAAATAAATTTGTTATAATAAAAATATAAATTAAGAGTACAATTGAAGGATTAAAGGAGGGGTAAATGGAAATTACGTTAAAGACATTTATAATTATCTGTCCATTTTTGTTTTTGGCAGGTTTGATAGATGCAATTGGTGGTGGAGGTGGACTGATTTCTCTTCCTGCGTATTTAATTGCGGGACTTCCACCACATACAGCAATTGCAACGAACAAGATGTCCTCTACATTTGGGACTACACTTGCTACTTTGCGATTTATTAAAAATAAATTGGTAAACTTCAAATTGGCGATACCAGCAGTTATTGCAGCAATTATTGGTTCATCAATTGGAGCACATATTTCTTTGCTTGTAGATGATAAAGTGATGATATACGTTTTAGTTTTGGTTTTACCAATATCTGCATTTTTTGTGCTTAATAAAAAAACATTCCACGATTATGGTTCTGATGAGATTGTTTTGGATAAACGCACATATGTAACCGCATGTGTAGCAGCGTTTTTCATAGGGATATATGATGGATTTTATGGACCAGGAACGGGAACATTTTTAATAATAGCGTTTACTGTATTTGCAAAAATGAGTGTAAAAACATCAAATGCACAGGCGAAAGTGATAAACCTTACAACAAATATTACCGCACTTATTATCTTTATTTTGAACGGGCAAGTAATGTTTATGATTGGGATAGTAGCTGCAATATGCAACATGGTAGGAGGCTATATAGGTGCTGGGCTTGTAATGAAAAATGGTGCGAGAATTGTAAAACCGAGTATATTATTTGCATTATTCTTGCTTGTACTAAAAGTAACTGGGATTATATAAATTAAAAAACAAAAAAATAAGATATTAACCTGAATTTCAATAAATGGTTTAATATCTTATTTTTTTGTGCTCAAAACTGCAATTTCACAAAATAAAGTTAAAAAAACAAGGTGTCATTTTTCCAAAGAAAAAGTGAAATGTCACTTGAAAGAAGACAGATGAATCCTTCTAATGATAGATTGTCTTTAGAAAGATTGTAAAAAAGTTAGGAGGAAGAATTCTATGAAAACGATGATAGAAAATGATTTTGTATTTAGAGCAGGTCCAAAGATGGCAGCTGTTTTAGGTATTAATGAGGCTCTTGTTTTGGGTATGGTTGACTATTGGATAAATAAAAACAAAGAAAACGGTATAAATTACAAAAATGGTAGATACTGGACTTTTAATACATTAAAGAAATGGCGTGAGAGATACTTCTATTTTTGGAGTGAAAGGACAGTTCAGAGGATTTTTGAGTCATTAGAAGATAAAGGACTTTTAATAGTAGGTAATTTTAACAAAGTGGGATTTGACAGAACGAAATGGTACAGTATTGATTACGATAGATTTGACGAACTTGTTGCTGAAAAAAGTGATTTGATTAATAAATATGAGATGAAAGAAGTAGAGGAAGAGTTGGAGATTGATATGACAAATTGTCCAGATGCAACTTGCCAAGTTGACGAGATGCAAAACGACAGACTGTCATCTTGCAATACGACAACTTGTCATAATGCAAATAGACAGATTGACTATAACAATACCAATAACAACACAACTAAAACAACATTTATTACACAACAACCAGGACAGAGGGTGGTTGCCATAGAAACAAAAGGTATGTTAAAAGAGTTTTTAGGATATTCGTATACAGATAGTTATGCTAGTAGGATTATTAATATTTTGATGAGCAAGGAAAAAGGTTGTGATTATTTGCGTGAAAAGATTGAGCTGGCTAAAAATAGGAATGTAGATAATAAGTGTGCGTTCTTGATGGCAGCGTTACAATCTGATTATAAGAGCGTCAATGGTAGCACCCAAAGAGATAATTATGGTACAAGAAAAAATAGGAACAAGTTTATCAATTTTGAGCAGACGGTGTACAAGTATAGCAAAGAGGAATTAGATGAGATGATCAGGAGAAAAAATCGGTTTTAGATGTTTTATTTTTAAAATTTAATAAAAATTTGCGATGGTGCTTTTTTTATACGGTGTTATGTGGTAGAATAAAAGAAATTAGAACCATATTGGAATGTAAATCCTTTATTATTCTATTAATTTGATTAGATCCATATTGGAATAGAAATTGGCTGTTGCATATTTTGTAACAGTCTTTTTTATATTTCATACAAAGTTATTTTTTAATAATATTAGTAATAACTTAAGATAGAGATAAATATAGAAAAAGAGCAATATTGATGTATCGCTCTTTTTCTCATAAATTTTATTGAAATAATTGATTTTTATTTTCTAATGTCTTTGTGCTCTAATTGAATTTTTTTATTATCTATTTCAAAATATAGTTCACAATCTAAAAAATCAGATATTTTTATTAAATCTTCGGCTGAAAAGCTACTTCTATTCAGCTTATTTTGCATAGATTGAGGAGACATCCCAAAGTATTCAGCCAACTCAATATTCTTTTTATCTTTAATAGAAAGTAGAGTTTTAACTTTATCAGTAACTGACATACTAAACACCTCTTTCTATACCATATTCATATATGGCATCACTAGGTAAATCTATATAGTCATTCCAGAAAACACAGGTACGACTAGAATCTAGTTGAACTTGTTTAAATAAGCCAGGTATATTTTTCAAATCACTATAGCTTGGAATTTCATTTATATCATCTTCAACATTATAGATAACCTCTTTGTCATCATCAAAAACTACATGAAGTTTATAGTTTTCAAGAGGCTCTAAACTCTTTATCCTTATAATCATATGTTTTAATATTAATTTCTCCTACATATTCACCATATATTGCATGTATATGGCTTGGTTCATGTTCTTTAGGTTTAAAGAACATTTTAATTACTATACCATAAAATCTCGTAATTTCAGGCAATTACTTCACATCCATTCTACAAGTATATATTAACATACTCAAAACGTTTATCAATATAAATATACATTTAATTCGATATTATATTTAACAAAAATAACTCGATTATTAAGAAAAAAGATTAAAAAGATATCAAAATATAACATAATTAACTGAAATATATCTTGACTTGAGTTGTTATTTAACGTTCCCTTAACAATTACTTAACTTTTTCTTAATTCTTTTAAATTTGTAATTTGTTATTATAAATATGTTGCTTGGTGAGGGAACCAAAAGAAAACAAAAATAATAATATATAATCTATTTTCAAGGAGGAAGAAATGCAGACAGCAATCACTTTATTAGGCGGCTTAGGAATGTTCCTATACGGTATGACAGTAATGGGAGAGGGGCTTCAGAAAGCTGCAGGAAGCAAACTTAAAAAAATAATAGAAATGCTTACAAGTAACGTAGTAATGGGTGTACTTGTAGGGACAGTAGTAACAGGAATCATACAGAGTTCAAGTGCAACTACAGTTATGGTAGTTGGTTTCGTTAATGCAGGGATAATGTCATTATCTCAGGCAATAGGTGTTATAATGGGTGCCAACATAGGTACAACTGTAACAGCTCAGTTAGTTTCATTTAGCTTAGAGGACGTAGCTCCAATAGCTTTAGGTATCGGTATTATATTCTACATGTTTACATCTAAAGAAAAAACAAAACAGGTAGCAGAAATACTTATCGGTTTTGGTCTTTTATTTACAGGTATGGAATTCATGAAAGAAGCTGTTGAACCATTATCAGAGTTAGCAAGCTTCAGAAATGCTTTATTATTCTTAAGTAAAAATCCATTACTTGGAATATTAGCAGGGTTCGCAATAACAGGTATAGTTCAGAGTTCTTCAGCGTCAATGGGTATGCTGATAGCACTTGCATCACAGGGACTAGTTCCAATAACAGCAGCACTACCTATACTTTATGGGGATAACATAGGTACTTGTGTAACTTCACTTATATCAAGTTTAGGTGCTAGTAGAAATGCAAAAAGAGCAGCGGTAATGCACTTGTCATTCAACGTAATAGGTACATTATTATTCATGTTAATACTTAACAAACCAATAGTCGCAGTTGTTCAGTATCTAGATCCAGCTAACACAGCTAGACAGATAGCAAATGCACATACATTATTCAACCTTATAAACGTTATAATACTATTACCTTTCTCTAAATACATAGTTAAATTAGCAGAAAGATTAGTTCCAATTAAAGAAGAAGAAATAGAATTAGCTACAGCTAATACTACTAAATACATAGACGAAAGAATGTTTGAAACTCCTTCAATAGCTCTTGGAAACACAGTTCAGGAAGTTGTAAGAATGGGTGAAAAAGCTAGAAAATCATTCACTTATGCGATGGAAGGTCTTATAACTAGAGATTCAAAAGCTATAGACAAGGCATTCAACTACGAAAAAACAGTAAATACACTACATAAGAGTATATTAGACTATTTATTAAAACTATCTAACACTAACATAAATAGTGACGAGAGAATTAAAGCCGATTTATTATTCCATGTAGTAAACGACTTAGAAAGAATTTCAGATCACGCTGAAAACATAGCAGAGATAGATAGATTAGCAGTAGATGGAGAAACTAAATTCTCTGATATAGCTAAGAATGAAATAAATGAAATATCAGATTTACTATTAAAGAATATAAATTCAGCGATAGAGTATATAGATACTAAAAATCACGATTTATATGACGAGATAGAAAAAACTGAGGAAGAAGTTAATATGTTAGTTAAACAGTACAGAAATGAACATATGAAGAGACTTAGTAACGGGGTTTGTACTGTAGACTCAGGAATATTATTCCTAGACTTATTAACTAACTTCGAAAGAATTTCTGACCACTGCTCAAATATAGCAGAGAAATTCAATTCATTAAAATAATTTGGAGATAAATATTAGGTAAGAGTTAGGTAAGAAAAAATAGATTATATAAAAACGGAATAGATTTAGAGATATATGAAGGGACTGTTGCAATATTTTGTAGCAGTCTTTTTTTAGTATGATTGTTTAAAAATAAATTTAAAAATTTAATGACTTTAATGAAAAACTGTACTACAATATATATGTAAAGTAAAAAAATAATAAAAATGAATTACTTTAAAAGTAACACAATGGAGGAATGAAAAATGTCAAATTGTAGTAATTGCCCATCAAAAGGGTCATGTAATAATAAGGAACACTGTTCAATAGAAAATAACCCACAGAATCATATAGGTAAAATAATAGGTATAATGAGTGGTAAAGGGGGAGTTGGTAAGTCTACTATAACTGCTCTTACTGCTAATCAGTTAGCAAAACAGGGATATTCAGTAGGTATATTAGATGCTGATATAACTGGACCAAGTATACCAAGACTTATGGGAGTTAAAGATGCTAAAGCTTTAAGCGATGGAGAAAGTATATTCCCAGTTGTTAATGGTAACGGAATAAAAGTTATGTCTATAAATCTTATGATGGACGATGAAAATGAACCAGTTATCTGGAGAGGTCCAATATTAGGTGGAGTTGTTAAACAGTTCTACACAGACGTTATATGGGGAGATTTAGATTATCTATTAATAGATATGCCTCCAGGAACAGGTGATGTAGCTTTAACAGTTATGCAGAATATACCAATAAACGGAACTGTTATGGTTTCTGTACCTCAGGATCTTGTATCTATGATAGTTTCAAAAGCTGTTAATATGGCTAAGAAAATGGATATACCTGTATATGGTGTTGTTGAAAATATGAGCTATATAGAATGTCCAGACTGTGGTAAAAAGATAAAATTATTCGAAGGTGAAGGAACAGAAGGATTCCTTGAAGGTTTAGGATTAGATTTATTAGCTGAGTTACCAATGAGCAAAGAAGTTATAGATATAACTCACAATGGTGTAAACGAAACTAGTGAAAAAATAGAAAAAATAATAGATGGAGTAGTATCTAAAATAAAATAATTTTGAAATAATGGCTGTTACAATTGCTTTGTAGCAGCCTATTTTACATCCAACCACAATTATTTGCTCTCCAGGCTTCAGCGCCCCACCCATTTATGTAACACATTTCAATGATGTGGGGCGCTTGCAGAATTGTCGATGCAAATTAATTTGTGGTCGTATGCAAAATTATCGGCTGCTAAAAATACAATTGTAATCAGCATTATTGGTAAAATTGTTTTAATTTTGGAATAGGAAGAAGTCGGATATGTTTGTAAAATGCATAGATAAGAGTAATTTGTGGCTTTGGTAAAAGTCCACAATCAGCCACATTTTAAATTATTAAATTTATTTTATTTTGGTGGCATGTGAAAAATGGTAGTATGCAAAATTTTCGGCTGCTAAAAATGCAATTGTAAGCAGCATTGTTTGTAAAATTGTTTTAATTTTAGAATTGGATGAAGTTGGAAAAATTGAAGAAAGTGAGGTTTTAGTTATGGATTGTCATCATATTCCTAAGATTGAGTTACATTGTCATTTGGATGGTAGTGTTAGACCAAAGACTATTATAGATTTAGCTAAGAAGGATGGGATTGAGCTTCCTTCTTATGATTTAGAGGAGATAGAGAAGCTTTCTATTGCTCCAATGGAGTGTAGTTCTCTTGATGAGTATTTGAAGAGGTTTGATCTTCCACTGGCTGTTATGCAGAGTGGGGAGAATATAGGGAAGATTGTGTTTGAGCTTATGGAGGACGCACTTTTTGAGAATGTGAAGTATATGGAGATTAGATTTGCGCCGGTGCTACATACTAAAAATGGTATGAGCCAGAAAGAGGTTATTCAGAGTGCGATAAACGGGATTAAGAGAGCTGAGATGTTCTTTAATATAGAAGCGACTTTAATTCTTTGTTGTATGAAGCATATTAGTGAAGAAGATGCGATAGAAACTATAGAAGCTGGGAAAGAATTTATCGGTAAAGGTGTGTCTGCTGTGGATTTAGCTGGTGGAGAGGAAGAAGGATTTGCTGATAAGTTTGTGAATGCTATGAAACTTGCGAAAGAATACGGATATCATATAACTGTTCATGCAGGTGAAGCAGCTTCTGCACAGAATGTTATCGACTCTATTGAGAAGCTTGGTGCTGAGAGAATTGGACATGGTGTTAGGATAGAGAATAATGAGGAAGCGTATAATTTAGTGAAGGAAAAAGGTGTGATGCTTGAGCTTTGTCCGACAAGTAATGTTCAGACTAAGGCTGTAGATTCTATAAAAAATCATCCAATTAGAAGATTTTTAGACGATGGAATTAAGATTTCTGTGAATACAGATAATAGAACTGTTTCTAATACATCTATGTCAGATGAGTTTGAGGTTTGCAGAGATGTGTTTGATTTTGGTGAGGAAGAGTTTAGAAAGGTTTACGCTGATTCTGTTAATGCATTGTTTGTGGATGATAAGAAGAAGGAAAAATTATTGAGAGTATTAAATCAGTAATAATGTGTCAAACTTATAATATTAATAAAAAAATTATTTATATACAATAAAATTACTTTTGTAAATGTTATCATTGTAAAAATTATTCTCAGATGCTATAATCTATTTTGTATTAAATAAAATGAAATGGAGAGAAAAAATGGGTAATGTATCGAGAATGTCTGGATCAGCTTGGCACGTCGATGTGTTAAAGTCTAAAGATAAAAGAAGGGATAAAAGAAAGTGCAAATTCTATGATAGAGAAAATAAAATTTGTAAATATGAATATTCTGGGAAATTTATGCTACCATGCACTTCATCAATGAGATGTGTAGGTTATTCTGAAGGAAAAAGTAACCACAATAAAAAAACAAAGATGGAAATAGTTAAAGAAAAGACATCAAATACGACTTATGTAAATGTAGAAAATGCAGAAAAAAATTTCAAACCTATAGAAAAAAAGAAATCTGTAAAAGGAATTGCACTTATTGGCGATAATGTTGAAATAGAGTCTTTAGATGGTAAAATAAAGAAAACTTTTAGACTTTTAGACAAAGATAAAAATGGAAAGTACAATGATATAACAAATGCGTGTAAAGAAAAGCATCTAAATGATGTTATAAAATATAAAAATAAAGAGTATAGAATTATAAAAATTGAACGAATAAAAAAATAATAATTGTTAATATAAGTAGAAAGCATAGACTTTATTAAATTAAAAAGGTGGCATAGTCGTAAAAAATCGGCTATGCCATTTTTTTGGAAAAATTTCTTATAATTAAGAAGATAAAATTTATGTTCTATAAAAAATGATAAATAATATAGTAAAATTAATTTCTGTATGCTATGATTAAGCTATATAATAATTAAAATAAATAAATTGATAAAATTATTATGTCTTATTTAAGTGAATAAAAGATTTTGTGAAACCCAATATATATTCTTATTAACTTAAATAATAATATACTAATATCGGAAAGGAAGATTAAAAAATGGCAATTGATAATAAAAAAGAACAGGAACGTGATGAGCTTCATCGTGCTATCTGGGCAATCGCTGATGAATTACGTGGTGCAGTAGATGGTTGGGATTTTAAAAATTATGTGCTTGGCACGATGTTTTATAGATATATTTCTGAAAATATAACAAACTATATTAATGAAGGAGAAAGAGAAGCAGGCGATACAGATTTTGACTATGCTTGCTTATCAGATGATGACGCTGAAGAAGCGAGAGAAGGTCTTATTGAGGAAAAAGGATTTTTCATTCTTCCGTCTGAGCTATTTTGTAATGTAAGAGCAAAAGCAAAAGATGATGATAATCTTAATGAAACGCTTGAAAGGGTATTTCGTCATATAGAAGAATCTGCAAAAGGTAGCGAATCAGAATCAGATTTTGCTGGTCTTTTTGATGACTTTGATGTTAATAATAATAAACTTGGCTCAACTGTCGCAAAGAGAAACGAAAAGCTTTGCAAACTTCTTGATGGTATAGCTGATATGAATCTTGGTTATGTTAAGAATCACGATATAGATGCTTTTGGTGATGCTTATGAGTATCTTATGACAATGTATGCGTCAAATGCAGGTAAATCCGGTGGAGAGTTCTTTACTCCTGCTGATGTATCAGAGCTTCTTACAAGACTTGGTACTGTTGGAAAAACTGAAATTAATAAGGTATATGATCCAGCATGTGGTTCAGGTTCGCTACTTTTAAAAGCGGAAAAGTTGCTTGGGAAGGATAAAATTCGCAATGGATTCTACGGGCAAGAGATAAATATTACAACTTATAACTTATGTAGAATTAACATGTTTTTACATGATATAGGTTTTGATAAATTTAATATAGCTTGTGAGGATACACTTACAGCACCTGCTCATTGGGATGATGAACCTTTTGAATTAATTGTTTCAAATCCACCTTATTCTATAAAATGGGCTGGTAATGATAATCCATTACTTATAAATGATCCACGTTTTGCACCTGCAGGAGTACTTGCACCAAAGAGTAAAGCAGACTTAGCATTTATAATGCACAGTCTTTCTTGGCTTGCACCAAATGGAACTGCTGCAATCGTATGTTTCCCAGGAATTATGTATCGTGGTGGTGCAGAACAGAAAATACGTAAATACTTAATTGACAATAACTTTGTAGACTGTATTATACAGTTACCTTCTAATCTATTCTTTGGTACTTCTATTGCAACTTGTATCATGGTACTTAAGAAAAATAAATCAGATAATAGAACGTTATTTATTGATGCAACTAATGAATTTGTTAAGGCAACAAATAACAATCATATGACGCAAGAAAATATGGATAAGATTGTGGACTGTTTTGCAAATCGTAATGAGGTTAAACATTTCTCGCATCTTGCTACATATGATGAAGTTGAAGAAAATAATTATAATCTTTCTGTATCTACTTATGTTGAAGCAGAAGATACAAGAGAAAAGATTGATATTGTAAAACTTAATGCGGAAATTAAAGAGATTGTTGCTCGTGAGGAAGCATTAAGAAAAGCAATCGATGAAATTATTGCAGAAATCGAGGTGCAGTAAATGAGTAAATTAGAAGAATTGATACAGGAATTGTGTCCTAATGGTGTTGATAAGTTTGAACTTCAGCAATTATTTATTACAAGGAATGGATATACGCCATCTAAATCAAAAAGTGAGTTTTGGGAAAATGGAACAATTCCTTGGTTTAGGATGGAAGATATAAGGGAAAATGGCAATATATTATCCGATTCACTTCAGCATGTAAATGCTTGTGCAGTAAAGGGAAAATTGTTTCCAAAAAATTCGATTATAGTAGCAACATCAGCAACTGTTGGAGAGCATGCACTTATAACGGTACCTTCACTTGCAAATCAGAGGTTTACGTGCCTAATGATAAGGCCTGAGTATCGGGATATGTTTGAGCCTAAATTTTTGTTTTATTATTGCTATAAACTTGATGAATATTGTTTGCAAAATTTGAAAAAATCAAGTTTTGCATCGGTTGATATGAATAAATTTTCAAAGTTTAAGTTTTCTGTACCTCCTTTGGAGGTACAACGTGAAATAGTCCGTATCTTGGACTCTTTCACGTTACTTACAGCCGAGCTTACAGCCGAGCTTACAGCTCGTAAGAAACAATATGAATATTATAGAGATAGTTTATTAGAACCACCTAAACATGATACAGAAAAAGTTTTTCTATCAGATATAGTTAATATTAAAAATGGCAAAGATTACAAACATTTAGGTGAAGGTAAATATCCTGTATATGGATCAGGTGGAATAATGACATATGTAAATGAATATGTTTATGATAAGCCTTCTGTATTGATTCCTAGAAAAGGTTCATTGAACAATCTTTTTTATGTAGATACTCCATTTTGGAATGTAGACACAGTATTTTACACAGAAATAAATGATAAAAAAATTATTCCTAAATATTTGTATTATTTACTTCAGAAAGAGCATCTAGAATCATTAAATACAGCTGGTGGTGTTCCTAGTTTAACTCAGACTGTTTTGAATAAAGTTAAATTAATAATACCATCATTATCAAGACAACAGAAAATTATTGAGTGTCTTGACAATTTTGATGCTATCTGTTCTGACCTTAATATCGGTTTACCAGCTGAAATTGAAGCAAGACAAAAACAGTACGAATATTATCGTGATTTACTATTGACATTTGCTGAAACTGGTAAGATAATCGCAACAGACAGACAGACAGACAGACAGACAGACAGACAGACAGACAGACAGACAGACAGACAGACAGACAGACAGACAGACAGACAGACAGACAGACAGGCAGACAGAAATAGTTAAGCTTATTCAGTATGTATTTGGATATTGTCCTGTTAAGTTGGATGATATTGCAACGATTATACGTGGTGGTAATTTACAGAAAAAGGACTTTGTAGAAAATGGAAGACCTTGTATTCATTATGGTCAGATTTACACACACTTTGGTGTTTCTTCGAATAAAACATTAACTTTTGTTAATGATGAAGTATTTGAAAAATCAAAAACCGCAAAAACAGGTGATATTGTTATGGCAGTTACTAGTGAGAATATTGAAGATGTATGTTCTTGTACTGCATGGCTTGGAGATGAAGAAATTGCAGTTAGTGGGCATACTGCAATTATCAAACATAATCAGAATGCAAAATATATGTCATACTTCTTCCATTCAAATTCATTCTTTGTGCAGAAGAAAAAATTAGCACATGGTACAAAGGTAATTGAAGTAACACCAAGCAAATTGGGTGGTATTGAAATTATGCTACCTACTATAGAAGAACAAGAAAGAATTGTATCTATACTTGATAGATTTGATTCATTATGCAATGACATCACGTCAGGAATACCTGCTGAAATTGAAGCAAGACAAAAACAATATGAATATTATAGAGATAAATTACTAACTTTTGAATAAATAAGTAAAGGAGGCGGATACTGTGCCATATTTTAATATTGTTGCACAGACAACAGAAAATACAGTAGTTACAGAATATGAGCCAGTAAAAACACGCTCTGGCAATTATCAGTCTGAAGCAGCCTTAGAAAAAGAATTTATTCGTATGCTTACAGAGCAAGGATACGAATATCTAAAAATACATAACGAAAAAGATTTAATAGCTAACCTTCGTGATCAACTTGAAAAATTAAACAACTATAATTTCTCTGAAACCGAGTGGGATAGATTTTTCAAAAATTCAATTTCAAATCAGAACGAAGGAATAGTAGAAAAGACTAGAAAAATTCAGGAAGATAATGTTCAGGTTTTAAAACGTGATGATGGTAGTACAAAAAATATCACACTTATAGATAAGAAGAATATACATAATAACTTTTTACAGGTTATCAATCAATATGTAATTGGAACTGCAGAAGGTGCTAGGCATGATAACCGTTATGATGTTACTATTCTTGTGAATGGTTTACCTCTTGTTCATGTGGAATTAAAACGTAGAGGTGTAGCTATTCGTGAAGCATTTAATCAGATTAATAGATATCAGCGTGATTCATTCTGGGCAGGAAGTGGACTTTTTGAATATATACAGATTTTTGTTATCTCAAATGGAACTAATACAAAGTATTATTCTAACAGTACACGTTTCAATGCAATTAAAGATTCTAATTCTTCTTCTAGTGCCAAGAAAGGTAAGACAAGCAATAGCTTTGAATTTACTTCATTTTGGGCAGACGCAAACAACTGTGTAATTTCTGATTTGATTGACTTTACAAGAACATTTTTTGCAAAACATACGTTATTAAATATTATCACTAAGTATTGTATTTTCACATCTGAAAAAATACTTATGGTAATGCGTCCATATCAGATTACTGCTACTGAACGTATTTTGAATCGTATTGAAATTGCAAACAACTACAAAAAATATGGTGATGTTGCTGGTGGTGGCTATATTTGGCATACAACAGGTTCGGGGAAGACACTTACATCATTTAAAACTGCAAGACAGGCATCATTATTACCATATATAGATAAGGTACTATTTGTAGTTGACCGTAAAGACTTAGATTACCAAACAATGAAAGAATATGACCGTTTTGAAAAGGGTGCAGCAAATAGCAACACTTCTACTGCAATTCTTAAAAAGCAATTAGAGGATAGTAATGCTAAAATTATTATCACAACGATTCAGAAACTTGCAACATTCATTAAGAAAAATAAAGAACACGAAGTTTATGATAAGCACGTAGTTATAATATTTGATGAGTGTCACAGAAGCCAGTTTGGTGATATGCATGCTGCTATTGTAAAGAGTTTTAAGAAATATCATCTTTTTGGATTTACAGGAACACCTATATTCCCAGCTAATACAGGAAGTATTCGTAAGGCACAGTTCTTTACAACTGAGCAGACTTTTGGCGACCAACTTCATACATATACAATTGTTGATGCTATTAATGATAAAAATGTGCTTCCTTTTAGAGTTGATTATGTAAAGACTATGGATATGAGTGATGACATTGATGATGAGCAGGTTTGGGATATAGCTCGTGAAAAAGCTATGATGGCGCCAGAAAGAATTAAACTTGTTACTGAATATATCCTTAATAATTTTGATAGGAAGACTTATCGTGGTGACAAGACTTACATATATAACACACTAACAAATATTTCAGAAGTTGCTTCTGGTAAAAAAGGTGCTGTAGAGGAAATTAAGCAGAAACAAAGAGTAAGTGGGTTTAACTCTATTTTTGCTGTTGCATCTGTACCAATGGCAAAATTATATTATCAAGAATTCAAGAAACAAATGGAAGCAGATCCTACAAAGAAACTGCGCATAGCTACTATATTTAGTTATGGTGCAAATGAAGATGAGAATGAAGGTACGAGTGGGATTTTAGGTGAGGAAAACTCAGAAGATACATCTGCACTTGACCAGTCTTCAAGAGATTTCCTTGAATCAGCTATTCAAGATTATAATGAGATGTTCCATACAAATTATTCTACAGATGGAGATAAGTTCCAGAATTATTATAAAGATGTTTCTCTTCGTATGAAGAATAAGGAATTAGACTTGCTTATTGTTGTAAATATGTTCTTAACAGGATTTGATGCTACAACATTGAATACATTATGGGTGGATAAGAATTTGAAGATGCATGGACTGATTCAAGCGTTTTCAAGAACAAACAGAATACTTAATTCTATTAAAACTTTTGGGAATATAGTATGCTTTAGAAATCTACGGAAACAAGTCGATACTGCTATTTCTCTTTTTGGTGATAAGAATGCAGGCGGTATTGTCTTGATGAAGGGATTCAATGATTATTACTATGGATATGAAGATGTTGATGGAAAGAAATACCCTGGATATGTAGAGATGATGGATAAGCTTATGTCAAAATTCCCACTTTCAGATCCACAAATTATAGGCGAGCAAAATCAAAAAGATTTCATTTCTCTTTTTGGAGCAATCCTTCGTATGAGAAACCTTTTATCTGCATTTGATGAGTTTGCAGATAAAGAGATGATTACAGAACGTGATTTACAGGATTATCTTGGAAGATATCAAGATTTAAGAGATGAGTTTGTTCCAGGAGGAAAAAGAGGAGAAAGTACGGATATTATTGATGATATTGTTTTTGAGGTTGAACTTATTAAACAAATAGAAATCAATATTGATTATATACTTATGCTTGTTAAAAAGTATCATGATAGTCATTGTGAAGATAAGGAAATACTTGTTACAATAAATAGTGCTATTAATGCTAGTCATGAATTACGTAGCAAAAAATCACTTATTGAAAATTTTATTTCAAAAATTAACGATGTTGAAGATGTTATGACTGAATGGAATGATTATGTAGTTGAGAAACGTGAAGAAGAGCTTAATCAGATTATTAAAGAAGAAAAGTTAAAAGATGTAGAAACAAGAAAGTTTATTGAAAATGCATTTCGTGACGGGGAAGTAAAAACCACAGGAACAGATATTGATAAACTTATGCCTCCTGTTTCTCGTTTTGGTGGTGGAAAAAGAGCTAATAAAAAACAAGGTATTATCGATAAGTTTAAACTATTTTTCGATAAATTCTTTGGTATTGGAGGAGCATTTACTGCGGAAAAGACAAATAATATAAATGATATAGATATTATTTCTGAACAATATGCATCAATGGCTGCAGAAGAATCTGCAACATATAATGTAAATAATAAATAGAAAACAACCACATTGGAGTAGATGAATACTCTAATGTGGTTATTTTTTTGTTAAATTTACTTTGAAGATTATGTGAACTAAAAATCAAATTAAGACTCTTATAAATAGAGTATAATGAATGTAAAGGTGGTGTCATATATGAAAAAGAAATTTTTTAAGAATCTATTCGAAAAAGAAAATAATCTTCAAATGTACAGTATAAATGAATTCAACGTTTTTAGAGATATAATTTCGTTTTCTAAGGTAGAAGTCTACAAGGAAATGAGATTAATCCTAAGTGATATAGATAAAAATATAGATAGACAGATGGCTGAAACTGTTGAGAAATACCATATTGTTATGAGCCTTAAAGCTCAGACCGAAGAAATCAGCTCACATTTAACAGGGGCAGAGGAAGAAATAGATGTTGTAATAAGGGATTCTAAGGAAGCGAATATAATAGCTAGATATTCAGAAAAGATGTTGTACAAGCTTTTAGAAATTGGATTTGCGTCTTCTGATCGGGAATTAGAGAGAAAGGCAATGACAGTTACATATTCAAAACGGGTTATGATGAAATTGGATAACATAGCTCAAAAGGATCCATCTTTTCTAGACGAATATTACAGAGATGATATTGAGGAATGTAGAGAAGAAGGAGAATTTAAAGATATGGAAGAAGCTGAAGAGGTTAAATTTGAGAGATTTAACGACATTGCAGATTCTGATGTAGAAAATTCTAAGATTGAGGATTCTCACATAGAAACAACAGAGATAGAAGAAGCGAATGTGGAAGAAATAAAGGAAGATTTAGAAGAGATAATCGATGAGATAGAAGGAAGTTGTGGTGCAGCTGATAATGCAGATGATTCAGATGATGTAGAGTTCACAGGGGAATTAAAGATAAACATCTATGGAGAAGATGATGATTCTGTATCAGATAAAAACAATACATCTGGAGTAGATGAAGGAGGAATCGACATGATCGATGAAAAATATTCTAAAGAAGCATATGATTTATTTGTAAAAGGTGATGACCATGAAGTCGGTGAAGAAAAGAAAAATCTTGGCGAAGAAGAGTACGATGTCATAATAAGAGAGTCTACAGATATGACTTTAAGGGACAATAAGGATAAGGAAAAAGTTGGTGAAGAAGCTTACGAAGAACTTATCAAAGGAAGAAAAATAAAAGAAGTAGAAGAAGACGAATACTAAAATAAAGCAAGATAAAAGCTGTTACATTTTTTTGTGATGGCTTTTTTTCTTATAAATTTTATAATAATTTCTAGAAAAATTATTAATTATATTGTAACGACTTTGAGTATCTTCTTTAATATGGTATTATTTAATTATGAAGCTTTCAAGAGAGAGGGGTTACACAAATGAGAAGTACAATGTTTACGATTAAAGGAATTAGAGAAATTTCTAGCGATCCAAATGTCGCACACACTCAGGCGGTTTTATTATATAAATTAGGAAAAACAGAAGCTGCTATAAAAAAATACGAAGAGGCTGCTAGTGAAGGTAATGTAAAATCTCAGTATGCACTAGGAACTATTTTTGAAGATATGGGCGAATTAGAGGAAGCTGAAAGATGGTACAAAATAGCCTACAAAAGCGGTAAAGATGAAGCAGCTTTAGATATAGGTAATATAAAATTCTCAGAAGAGGATTATCAGTATGCACTTTATTGGTACGATAAAGCAGTTGAAATCGGGCTTTTAGCTGCACGGAACAATATGGGTGTTACTTATTATGTATTAAAAAATTATGACAAAGCAGAGGCAATTCTTTTAGACGCTGTAGAACACGACTACGGAAAGGCTTGCTACAACTTAGGTGTGCTTTATAATATGCTTGGCAGAGAAGAGGAAGCATTTGAAATATTTAAAAAGGGAAGCAGATGCGATGACCACGATTGTATGTACAATCTAGCTGTTTTCTATACTCAGATGGGTGAAAGAAAAGAAGCGATAAACTTATACAAACAGCTTTACAAAGTTGGATACAATGAAGCTTGCTTTAATTTAGGTATGCTTATGGAAATGGAAGGAAACCTTGACGAGGCTGAAAGATACTACAAAAAAAGTGCCGACAATGGAGATATGAAATCTCAGTACAGATTGGCTTACATATACGATAGAGAAGAAGATTTAGACGACGCTATAGAATACTATGAAAGAGCTATATCACAGGAACACGTTATGTCTAAATTCAGACTTGCGAATCTATTTAACAAAGAAGGAAATATCGTCGACGCAAAAGAATTATACGAAGAAGCTAGTGAAGCTGGTATAATTGAAGCTACTAACAACCTTGGTGGAATTTGCTTTGAACAGAGAGAATACGCTAGAGCAGTTGAGCTTTTCAAAGATGCTATTGATATGAAATGCAGACCAGCTATAGAAAATCTAGGAGATTTATATATGGAAACTGGTGCTATTGACAGTGCAATAAGCTATTTTGAAAAACTTCCAGGTAAACTTTCTTGTCAGATAAAATTAGCAAAGATTTACGACGATAGAGAAGATATAGAAGGATCAATCACTTGGTACAAAAAGGCTGCAGAAAATGGAGATATTCCATCAGCTTATAGATTAGCTTGTATATATGAAGATTTAGGAAATATAAGAGGCTCTATAAAATATTTTGAACAGGCAGCTGCAGCAAATCATCTAAATGCTATGGTTCATTTAGGTAGAATTTACTATTATGAAGGTATGTACGATGAGTCTAAGAATAGATTCAGAGTGCCTGCTCAGGAAGGAAATACATACTGTCAGCATATGATGGGGGTTATTTCTGATATTTCTGATGAAAATATAGAGGAAGCTACTAGATGGTACGAAAAAGCTAAGTTAAATAATTGTATAGAGTCTGTTGAAAATTTAGGACGGCTTTATTATAAACGGAATGATTTTAATAGAGCTGGAGAGTATTATAAAGAAGGTGTTGAGAGAGGAAGCAGAAAATGTGCTTATATGCTTGGATGCCTTTATTATAAGAAGAGTAATTTAATATTTGAAAAGCTTGCTAAGAAGGAATTTGAAAATGCTCCTGAAATATTAGGCGATATGAAGGGGATAGATATTGCTGTTAGCGATGTGCAGCTTCCAGCATTTGAATTATGTCCTGTTGAGGTTGTTGAAGAACCAGAATATGTTCCGGGATATATAATAAATATAAAAGAAGACTTAGAAGGAATGCTTGAAGGATTTAGGGACGATATGGTATTCGATGACGAAAACTAAATAAATTTATTGAAAAGATAGTAAAATGAGAAGGACAATATTATAACTACTATCCGCTCCAGGCTTCGACGTGTGTGTATGTAATAGATTTTGTTGTAATTAAAATACACGTCTGCAGATTGTCGCCGGAGTAGTAGTTATAAATATTGTCCTTATTTTGTTATCTTTTAATAAGTTTTATTTAGTTTTTCGTTTTGGTGATAGAGAAGTTTATAAAATGTTAGAAGCCAAGAGGATTATGAAATAATTAATCTTCTTGGCTTTTTATTATTCTTTAATAAGATTTATTTTATATTTTATTACTAAAATTGCATTAAATAAAAATTATTTGACTATATTAAATATAGATAGATTTTTGATTTTTTAGTTATAGCTCAATTTAAAAAATAAAATTTATAGAGGTAAAACTTATGAAGAATGATATTATTATTTTTAGGAATGGTGAATTAGAGTTAGAAGTAACCATTAGTGAAGATAGAGAAACAGTTTGGCTTTCAGCCAACCAAATGTCGGCATTGTTTGATAGAGATGAAAAAACAATTCGTAAGCATATCAATAATGTATTTAAAGAGAAAGAAGTAAATAAAGAAAACAACACGCAAAAAATGCGTGTTGATGGTGTAAAACAGCCTGTTTTATTTTATTCACTTGATGTTATTATTTCTGTTGGATATCGTGTTAAATTCAATCAAAAATAATAGCTTCCACTTTGGAATTGGATGAGCAAGAAGTATTAAATGTAATTGAAGCTTATGCTGATGCACTATCGCTATTAGATGACTATGATCATCAGTGTGTATGTAAACCTAAAGGTAATGATACCATTTATTATTTATCGTATGTTGAATGTCGCAAGTTGATTGATAAAATGGGGTTTGAATCAGATATATTCGGTATTGAAAATGAGAAAGGAAAGTTGGAAGGAATTTTATTATCGGTGTATCAAAATGTATTCTATAAAGAGATATACCCCAGTATAGAAGAAAAAGCTGCTAATTTGTTGTATTTTTTAATAAAAGATCATCCTTTTATAGATGGGTGTAAAAGGATAGGAGCAACTATTTTTCTTGAATTTTTAAATAAAAATCAACGTCTTATTATAAATGGTAAACAGATTATTTCTAATAGTGCTCTTGTTTCTATAACACTTATGATAGCAGAGTCTAAACCAAAAGAAAAAGAGCTAATGATAAACCTTATCATGAACTTTTTAGATTAAAGTTTTATTGTACAAGAGAATTGAATTTAGCGAAAGAGTGGTCTGTAACAGCAAATGAATCTGGTATTGTAAATAAGTATTCTATTGATATTTCAGATTTAAAGATTTTAAATCTTCAATATTTAGGTGTTATTGATTGGCTAGTAATTTTGATGAATCATAGAGTTGTTAAATTTTATAATATAGTAAGTGAAACTAGACGGAAACGATTTTTAGAAAAGAGGAGTGGTATTTATGGATTATTATTCACAGCCATTAAATCATCCATATCCTACATTACACACCGCTTCAGAAGATAGAGCTTGTGAAACTATAGATGAATGGTTTGAAAATGGCAAGAAATGCATGTAGATTCAATAAAATTAAATATTTTGATAAAAATGGGATATTACATAAATAAATGTTAATGTAATATCCCATTTTTATTTACCTTTTCAGTAGAATTTCTTAAATTCGATATATCATATCACCCATATTCCATATTCTCATGATTGCAAAAAGTTGATCGTTTCCATCTTGAAAAATATATCCCTGAAATGTTGTGTCATATCCACAATATCCCTCTGTGATGATTTCAAATTCTGCATTAGGGTATTGTTCTTTAAATTCATCAAAAGACAATTCTTTGCCAGAAAAAGATTTTACTCCATCATAGCTATAAGACCAGCTATTAAAAGTCAATAGCTGTAATAAAAAAATAATAATATTTTAAATTAAAAATAAAAATTTGCATCACAAAAAAGCCTAACGGCTAGTTAAAATTTAAAA
>NZ_JBLOUI010000041.1:0-23207 GCF_047807365.1 Peptacetobacter sp. AB800
AAAACTAATCTTAGCATAAGTTATCCGACAATATACAGAGGTATATATAAGGGATTATTTGATACAAAAGCTGAGAAAAAATCTAGAGGAAATAAAGGTGCAATTAGAAAATTAAGACATAGAGGTAAGACAAGACATACAAAAGCTCATTTAGAAAAGAGAGGTAAAATACAAATTAGCAACAAAATTTCTGATAGACCAGAAGCTGCTGAAAAAAGGGAACGTTTAGGAGATTGGGAAATTGATACAGTTTGTGGAAGGGCTGGAAAAGCGTGTTTAGTTACTCTTGTAGATAGAAAAAGTAGATTTACTGTCATTAGAAAAGTTAATCGGAAAAATAGTCACTTTGTAACAGCTGCGCTTATAGAAACTTTGAAGGATCTTCCTTTAAAAACTATTACTCCAGATAGAGGTAAGGAATTTTCTAAGCACTCAGAAGTTACAAAAGAACTTGGTGTTGAATTTTATTTTCCTTTACCACACCACCCTTGGCAAAGAGGTACAAATGAAAATACAAACGGCTTAATAAGAGAATATTTCCCGAAGGGCTTTGATATTACAAATGTTCCTCACGAACTAGTTCAGTTAGTTGAGTATAAACTAAATACTAGACCAAGAAAATGTTTAGGGTTTAAAACACCCTTCGAGATATTTTATGATAAACTGTTGCACTTAGCTTGACAATTCGCCAGAGTAAAAAAGAGGAAAGTAAAAGGGGAGAAATAAAAATCAAAAAAGGGAGGTCATTATGAATTTAATTAAGGATGATATTAAAAAGCTATTCTATAAGTTTTTGATTCCTGCAATAAGTAGTTCTTTAGCTATAGCTGTTTACAGCCTAGTTGACACAATTGCTATTGGGCAGGGAGCAGGACCAGATGGTACAGCAGCATGTGCAATAGTACTACCAATATTTGCACTTGCAAACTTTATTGCACTTCTTTGTGGAATAGGTGGTTCTGTACTTATGGGGCACGCAAGAGGTGAAGGAAATAGGGAAAAGGGAGATGCTTATTTCACAGCTTCAATTATATTAGTTACAATTATTACCTTGATTATATGGATACCTGGGATGATATATCAGGACGAATTTTATAGGCTTTGTGGTGCTGATGATGTACTTATGCCGTATTCGAGGGAATATGGAGAATGGATTTTTGCATTTATACCTTCATTTGTTATCACTTCATTTTTAGGTGCTTTTGTTCGTACAGATGGATCTCCAAAATTTGTAATGACAGCTATTTTAACTGGTGGTGTTGTTAATATTATCGGGGACTGGATTTTTGTATTCCCTATGAATATGGGGATGAGAGGTGCAGCAATTGCAACAGCTCTAGGATCTGCAGTTCAGGCAATTATGATTCTTTGGTATGTATTTGCTAAAAAGACCACATTAAAATTAGCAAGACCACACCAATGGCTAAAAGGTTTTAAAAAAATAATTACAACAGGTTTTAGTGCAGGGATAAGTGCGCTTGCAGTAATTGCAGTTTCGTTTATTGCAAATAACCAAATAATGAACTACTTAGGTGGTGCAGCACTTGCTGTTTATGGTGTTTTGGGGACTGTTTCTTCATTATTCACAAGTATATTCTCTGGAATTGGTCAGGCAACACAACCTATTGCATCTGAGAACTTTGGTGCAGGAAATATTGATAGATGCTGGGCTGTAGAGAAGTTGGGTATGAGAACTGCATTAATATATGGGATTGTATTTGCGGCAATTAGTATTATTTTCCCAGTAGGAGTAGTTGGATTATTTATGCAGATGACTCCAGAGGTTATAGAGGTAACGCCGTATATTATGAGAGTGTTCTCGCTTTCATATATTCCACAGGCAGTTTGTGTTTTCTGTGTGTTCTATCTTCAGTCTATTGTTCATCCTAAGAAGGCGACAGTTGTTTCTCTTCTTAGAGGAGTGATTTTAAATGGAGCTTTCCTTATGATTTTCCCAGTATTTTTTGGTGGAAATAGTATCTGGTGGGCGATATTTATGGCTGAACTTGTAACTATGTTGGTCGCAGTTGTTTATATGGTTAGGATTTATAGGGAGCATAAAAAATTAATAAGTTAAATAAAAATAGGACAAGAGTAGTTTTTCTCTTGTCCTTTTATATTATTTAGCTTTCCATTCTTCCCATTCATCAGGAGTCCAGCCTTCTTCAATATCAAAATCATGTAGCTTACCATTCATCTTTCTATAAGCAATTCTCATTTTAGAAATTCTCCAAATACCGTCCTCGCATTTTCTAAAATCATTACAGTACATTGAAAATCCTTCAACAGTATCTCCATCAGTATAGGTATTATTATCTTCATAAAGGAAGATTCCTCTAGCTTCAGTATCGTTAATTAGCCAAACTAAAGGATTGTGACTCATGTGCATAGTCATCATATTTCTATTTACAAACTTTGAACGGAGAGCCTGAGATTTTGGTTCAGTTGGAGCTTCTGAAAAGCAACGGTAAACAAAATCATCTGTAAATAAATCACAGGCATATTCTTCTTTTTTCATATCCATAGACCAATAATAGAAGAACTGAGTATCTATAATATTTTGTAAATCACATAGTTTTTCGCTATTATATTTCTGACAGCGAACATTTTTCATTACTTCAATAACTAACTCTTCAATAGTTGAATCTTTTTTTATTATTTTCATAATAAGCCTCCATATACAAAATATTTATTTATGATTTTTATCTACATGAGTGTGCTGAAGAATTCCAAGTAATCTCATACATAGTAGAAATTCTGTTTCTCCGCCTTTTTTGTTATGTCTGATAGTTGCTCTTATAAGTCGATCTAATAGGCTTTCAGTACGCTCAAGCATGCTTCCTTCTAATGTAGAGCTAAGAGGAATTCTTGCTAGAGTTATTTCTGAAAAACAGTAGTATGGATTTGCAGCCATATACAAGAATGCATCATAGCTCAACCTACATTTTACAACCTCAATAGTTTTACCTTCATCTGGAACTATTTGGAAATAATGATATGCTCCTAAAAGCATCAAAGTTCCTCTTTGAACAGGGTATTCTATTGAATTTACTATAATTTTACCTGCATTGTTTCTAAAATAGAAAAATGTAATACCATTATAGTTCTTTAAAACAGTTGGTTTACTTACGCTTTTTTCTATTGTAGTAACTGGAAATCTAAATCCATCTTTTTTTGAATAATAGTCCGCACCTGAAAAAAGAGGCGGATAGAAAACATTGCTTTTTTTACTCATCTCTATTCACCCCACGATACATATTTCTATATTCACTCGGAGTCATATTGTGGAATTTATTAAATGCCCTAGAGAATGATCTACTACAGTTAAATCCTACATTTATTGCAATATCTAATATTGGTAGGTCAGTAGTAAGAAGAAGAGCTTCCGAATGTCTTATTCTATTAAAGAAAATTATATATTTGTAATTAGTGCCGAATTTATCAAAGATTATATTTCTTATAGTACTCTCAGATAAGAATAGACTCTTAGAAGCATCCTTTAAGTCAACAGAAGAAGAGAAGTTATCATATGCGTGATTTAAAATCTGCATAAGAGAAGTAGACATTATCATTCCTCTGTAAACCTTATCCTCGTTGTGATTTATAATCTGCTTTCTATACTCTACAGGGGTTACCCCCACATATTGTTTAAATATTCTATAAAAAACAACCTCAGAAGAGAATCCTGAGTGAGTAGCTATGTATGAAAGAGACATATCCTCGTATAAAAGAGCACTTGCTGCTATATTTACTCTTACCCTATTTAAAGTTTGGATAAAATTGTAGCCACTTATGTTTCTTAATTCCCTATTTAATGTAGTAGCATTTGAGTCAAATAGTTTAGCAACTTTTTCTGCTGTCAAATCTTTTGCAAAATATTCACTTATATATAGTATAGCATTCCAACCAAGTGGTTTTGGAGAAGGTTCTTCTTTTGCAAATACCCTCATACTATGGTCTATGAATATTTTTGAAAGCTCCCCTAAAATAGATACTTTTATTAAAGAGCTTCCAGGGTCATAAAAGTCATCAAATTCCTCAAAGTCATCAAAAAGATCATATACTCTTTCTAAGAACTTTCCCTCTAGATATACAACGGGCGTAGCATCCATTATTGCATCTATGGCTGTAGGAGTTGGTTCTTTAAATGTCAAAAATGAAGATAGAGGATAATCATAAACGCATATCTTTAATTCAAGTGGCTCATCAGATTCACATTTTATAGTAAAGGTATGGTATGATTGTAGCCATAAAAATGCACCGAGTTTCAATTTAAACTCTACTCCGTTGATAATAATAGAACCATATCCTTGTTTAACTAAAACAAAGAGTGATTCATTTTCAGAAGTTGGAGGAGTAATATCGTTTATGTGATAAGTTTGCATTCTAAGATACTTATCTTTATCAACATAAACGGAATGGACAGGTCTACCGCAAATTGATTTTGATTTTGGTATTTCTTTCATTCAAAATATCTCCTTTCCTTTATTTAGCTGTATTAAAATTTATAAAAATTTTTCATTGTTAATAAAAAAATATTCTTTGTTAGTATTATATCACAATTTATAAAGATAATGATAATGTTTTAATATTGAAATGATAAATATGAAAAAATTTAGAAAATTCTTTTAAAAATTTAGAAAATTCTTTTAAAAAGTTATAAAATTATTTGTAATTGTCTATATATAAATGTTTGCTAGGTATATATGTGTCTATAAAGCTATTAGTTAGATGTGATATATTAAAAGAGGCAACAATAAAAATAAAAAATAGAAGTAATATTTTTATTACAAAGGAGAAAAATTATGAGTGATTATGACAAAAAACTAAAAACACTAATTGAAAAAGAAGAAATAAGAGATCAAATTTATGTTTATTGTAGAGCATTGGACAGAATAGACAATGAACTAGGGTATTCTGTTTTTGCTGAAGATAGTGTTGTAGATTATGGTCCTACATACAGAGGAAGTGGAAGAGGATTTATAGATAATATGCTAGAACAACATAGACATATGATTGCAACTCACCATATGATGACAAATATATATATAAAAGTAGATGGTGATAAGGCTGTTAGTGAAACTTATATGTATGCTGCATGTAAGATGCCAGGAAAAGAAGGAAAAACTTTTACTGTTGAAGCACGTTGTCGTGATATAGATAATTGGGAAAAACGTGATGGTAAATGGCTTATAGTTAAACGTATTGTTGCTGGAGATAACACAAGAATATTATCTCATTACAAAGATTTAGAAATGTACAATACAAGTAGAGATGATAAAAAAGATCCATCTTATATGGTATTAGGTGAAATAGAATAAAAAAATTAGAGATTTATTAAAAAAATGACTTGAAATAAAAAAATCAGGTCATTTTTTTTATTATTACAATTAATTTGAAAAAGTAATATAAAATAGATTATAAAAATATTATAGAATGAGTTTTGAGATATATAAAGGCTTATGAAAATTTATGAAAATTTCTATAAAAATAGCAAATACTATTATTGTTATAATTAATAATTATTTTTTATTAATCAATTTTGTTAAAATTATACTTTAAAGAAACGTTTCCTGCTTTTTAGGGTTATAAAATAATAGTTTTTTGGCAAAAGACATGATTTTATTTGTACCCTTTTTGTATAGAGTATAAACATTTTTTTTACAAAGATATATTGTATACAGTATAAAAAATATTAATGTAAAAAAGTAAATAATAATTAAAAAAACTAGTTTTAATTATTAAAAACAATAAAAAATATTAATAAAATAAAGGTTTAAAAATACTTGTTAGTTAAATCACAGATTTTGTCTAAGTAGAGATTAGATTTTACATTTAAAAAGGTCATCTATAGTGTTGTAAGAAAGCAAGTTATTAGCACATATTGTATCTCAAAAAAATGTTAAGATAATATCAAGACAGGGCGATAAAGGAAAAAGCAAATTAGAAAAGAAAAAAGTAACTATAAGTTTTTATGATAAATCAAGATAATATTGATTTTAAAAGAGGGAGGCAAAATACCGATATGAAATATAAATATTTTAATAAATTTAATACAGGAATGTCAGATTTTGTTACTCCAGGAAAACAGTTAGAATATGTAGCAAAATGCAAGCCAGATGAAAAAGCTATCATATATATAGATAAAGAAGACAATGTAAGAGATATTACATGGAAAGAACTTCACATAGCTTCAAACAAACTTGCTTGGTATTTAATGAAAAAAGGATTTGGAAAAGGGCAAGTGGCAATGGTTTCTTTCCCAAATGGAATAGAACATATATTAGCGACATTAGCTGTTTGGAAAACAGGAGGCTGTTATATGCCAGTTTCTTGTAAGATAACAGACATAGAGCTTGGTGATATATGTAGAATAATAAAACCAACAGTTTCTTTTACAGATAAGGAAATGCCTTGTAGAACAGAAAGTATAAAAATAGGATCAGTATTCGATGTTTGTAAAGACGAATCAGAAGAAATGCCAGAAGATATAGCTGCAAATCCTAATATGATTTCTCCATCTGGAGGAACAACAGGAGAGCCAAAGTTCATAAAACAGAATGTAGCAAGTGGCTTATCTGATGAAATTATAAAAAGCTGGTTTGAAATGTCAGGTATGGAATTTGAACAAAGACAATTATTAGTAGGTCCGCTTTTCCATGGGGCTCCTCATACAGCAGCATTCAATGGATTATTTGTAGGAAATACATTAATAATACCTAGAAATTTAAGACCTGAAAGTATAGTTAGATATATAAAAGAATACAAAATAGAATTTATACAGATGATTCCTACACTAATGAACAGAATAATAAAATTGTCTGATGTTGATAAAAAAGATTTTGAATCAATAAAAGCACTTCACCATACAGGTGGATATTGTTCTCCATATTTAAAAGAAAAGTGGATTGACATATTGGGAGCTGAAAAAGTTTACGAGATGTACTCTATGACAGAGGCAATAGGTATCACTTGCATAAGAGGAGATGAATGGCTTAAACACTATGGAAGTGTAGGTCTTCCACTAGGAGGAAGCAGAATATCAATAAGAGATGAAGAAGGAAATGAATTAGGACCACACGAGGTTGGAGAAATTTATATGACTTCACCAAGTGCTTGTTGCATGACAGAATATATCAACCACAAACCACTTGAAACTAAAGACGGTGGATTTAGAAGTGTTGGAGATTTTGGTTATGTTGATGAAGATGGATACCTTTACTTCTCTGATAGAAGGAGCGATATGCTTGTTATAGGAGGGGAAAACGTATTTGCGACTGAAGTTGAAACAGTACTAACAGCTCATGAAAAAGTAGTTGATGCTGTTGTAGTTGGAATACCAGATGAAGAGTGGGGAAGAAGATTACACGCAATAGTACAGAAGAAAGAAGAAGTTTCAGCAGAAGAATTAATCGAGTACTTAGGAAAACACTTATTACCATATAAAGTTCCAAAGAGCTTTACATTTGTTCCTTGCATACCAAGAGGTGACAATGGAAAGGTAAACAGAGATAAAATGCTAAAAGGTTTAATAGAAAATAAATCTAGCAAAATTAAAAAATGTTAGTAAAATTAAGTAGTTAATTATCTGCACTAGGTGCAGTAAAAATATATTTTAAATAAAGTAAATTTAGGAGGTCTAATATGAGTTACGACGCACTTTTTTCACCATTTAAGATCAGAGGGTTAGAACTTAAAAACAGAATAGTTCTACCAGGTATGAATACAAAAATGGCAAAAAATAAACACGATTTAAGCGATGATATGATAGCTTATCATGTAGCAAGAGCAAAAGCAGGATGTGCATTAAATATATTTGAATGTGTTGCATTATGTCCAGCTCCTCATGCATATATGTATATGGGACTTTATAATGATCACCATGTAGAAGAATTAAAAAGATTAACAAATGCTGTTCATGAAGTTGGCGGTAAAATGGCTATTCAGTTATGGCATGGTGGATTCAGCCCACAGATGTTCTTCGACAAAACAAACACATTAGAAACACCAGATACTATAACAGTTGAACGTATTCATGAAATAGTTAAAGAGTTTGGAGAAGGTGCAAAAAGAGCTGTAGAAGCTGGATTCGATGCTGTTGAATTCCACGCAGCACACAGTTATTTACCTCACGAATTCCTAAGTCCAGGAATGAACAAAAGAACTGACGAATATGGTGGAAACTTTGAAAATCGTTGCAGATTCTGCTTCGAAGTAGTTGAAGCTATACGTGCAAACATACCAGAAGATATGCCATTCTTCATGAGAGTTGACTGCATAGATGAGTTAATGGATGAAGTAATGACAGAAGAAGAAATAGTAGAATTCATAAATAGATGTGCTGATCTAGGAGTAGACGTAGCCGACTTATCAAGAGGTAATGCTCAGTCATTTGCAACAGTTTACGAAGTTCCTCCTTTCAACTTACAGCACGGTTTCAATATAGAAAACATATACAACATCAAAAAACAGATAAAAATACCAGTAATGGGTGTTGGACGTATAAACACAGGAGAAATGGCTAACCAGGTAATAGCAGATGGAAAATTTGACTTAGTTGGTATAGGTCGTGCTCAGTTAGCAGATCAGGATTGGGTTGCTAAAGTTAGAGAAGGTAAAGAAGATTTAATACGTCATTGTATAGGATGTGACCAGGGATGCTACGATGCAGTTATAAACCCTCAGATGACTCACATAACTTGTACAAGAAACCCTCACTTATGCTTAGAATACAAAGGTATGCCAAAAACTGATGAACCTAAAAAAGTTATGATAATCGGTGGTGGTATGGCTGGTATATTAGCAGCTGAAGTACTTAAAAAACGTGGACATGAACCAGTTATATTCGAAGCTTCTGATCACTTAGCAGGACAGTTCGTATTAGCAGGTAAAGCTCCAATGAAAGAAGACTGGGCAGCTGCAGCTAAATGGGAAGCTGAAGAAGTAGCTCGTTTAGGAATAGAAGTTAGATACAATACAAAAGTTACTCCAGAATTAATAGAAGAATTCGCTCCAGACCACGTTGTTATAGCTATAGGATCTGATTACGTAGCTCCAGCTATACCAGGTATAGATAGTGACAAAGTTTACACTCAGTATCAGGTATTAAAAGGTGAAGTAGAACCAAAAGGACATGTAGCAGTAGTTGGTTGTGGATTAGTTGGTACAGAAGTTGCTCAGTACTTAGCAGCTAGAGGAGCTCAGGTAACAGCTATAGAAAGAAAAGGTGTTGGTACAGGTCTAAGCATGCTTAGAAGAATGTTCATGAACCCAGAATTCAAATACTACAAAATAAACAAAATGTCTGGAACTAATATAGTAGGTATAGAACCAGGAAAATTACATTACTTAATGACAGATAGAAAAACTAAAGAAACTACACAGGGTGTATTAGAATGTGATGCAGCTGTAATTTGTACAGGTATAACTGCTAGACCAAGTGAAGATTTACAGGAAAAATGTAAAGAATTAGGTGTTCCATTCAACGTAATCGGTGATGCAGCAGGTGCTAGAGATGCTAGAATAGCTACTCAGGAAGGTTACGAAGTAGGTATGAGTATATAATTTTAAAATTAATTATATAGATTATTAGGATTATATAAATTATTAGAAAGAGGCGAAAAAAATGACTTTAGAAGAAAGAATAGAAGCATTAGAAAAAGAAATACAGAAATTAAACGATATAGAAGCTATAAAACAGTTAAAAGCTAAATATTTCCGTTGCTTAGATGGAAAATTATGGGATGAATTAGAAACAACTCTTTCTCCTAATATAGAAACTTCTTACTCAGATGGAAAATTAGTATTCCATAGTCCAAAAGAAGTTACTGAATACTTAGCAGCAGCAATGCCTAAAGAAGAAATAAGTATGCATATGGGACATACTCCAGAAATAACTATAGACAGTGAAAACACTGCTACAGGAAGATGGTACTTAGAAGATAACTTAATATTTACAGATGGAAAATACAAAAACGTTGGCATAAACGGTGGAGCATTCTACACAGATAAATATGAAAAAATAGATGGACAGTGGTATATAAAAGAAACTGGATATGTTCGTATATTTGAAGAACATTTCATGAGAGATCCAAAAATACATATAACTAGCAATATGCATAAAGAAAAATAATAATTAAAGGTACAAATGAAGGCTAGTTAATAGCTAGCCTTCCTAAAATAAATAAAACTATAATCTTTTAAAATCTTAATTTAAAGTAGAAGGAGATAAGACGATGAACTTAGTACAGGACAAAATAGTTATAATAACAGGTGGAACAAGTGGTATAGGACTTTGCGCAGCAAAAATATTCATGGATAACGGTGCAACAGTTTCTATATTCGGAAAAACTCAGGAAGAAGTAGATGCTGCTAAAGCAGAATTAAAAGAAACTCACCCAGATAAAGAAGTATTAGGATTTGCTCCAGATTTAACTAATAGAGATGAAGTTATGGCTGCAGTTGGTGCAGTAGCTGAAAAATACGGAAGATTAGACGTTATGATAAACAATGCTGGTGTTACTAGCTCAAACGTATTCTCAAGAGTTAGCCCAGAAGAATTCAAATATTTAATGGATATAAACGTAACTGGTGTATTCAATGGTGCTTGGGCTGCTTACCAGTGCATGAAAGGTAGAAAAGAAGGAGTTATAATAAATACTGCTTCAGTAACAGGAATACACGGATCATTATCAGGAGTTGGATACCCAACAAGTAAAGCAGCTGTTATAGGATTCACTCAGGCTCTTGGTAGAGAAATAATACGTAAAAACATAAGAGTTGTTGGTGTTGCACCAGGTGTTGTTAACACTCCAATGGTTGGTAATATACCAGAAGAAATATTAGATGGATACCTAAGCTCATTCCCAATGAAGAGAATGTTAGAACCAGAAGAAATAGCTAATACTTACTTATTCTTAGCTTCTGACTTAGCTAGTGGTATAACAGCTACAACTGTAAGTGTTGACGGTGCTTATAGACCATCATAAGATTTACTTTAATTAAAAAAACTGTAAATTAGATATATAATACGACGATTAATATAAAAAATGTTCTTTAAAAGAAAAGGAGAAATAAAATGGCTGGATTAAAAGATTTTCCTAAATTTGGTGCACTTTCTGGATTAAAAATATTAGATAGTGGATCTAACATAGCAGGACCTTTAGGTGGTGGACTTTTAGCAGAATGTGGTGCTACAGTTATACACTTTGAAGGACCTAAAAAACCTGACAACCAGAGAGGTTGGTATGGATACCCTCAGAACCACAGAAACCAGTTATCAATGGTTGCTGATATAAAATCTGAAGAAGGTAGAAAAATATTCTTAGACTTAATAAAATGGGCTGACATATGGGTTGAATCATCAAAAGGTGGACAGTACGACAGACTAGGACTTTCTGATGAAGTTATATGGTCAGTAAACCCTAAAATAGCTATAGTTCACGTTTCTGGATACGGACAGGTTGGAGATCCATCATACGTAACAAAAGCTTCTTATGATGCTGTTGGACAGGCATTCAGTGGATACATGTCATTAAACGGTGTTAATGAAGCATTAAAAATAAACCCTTATCTAAGTGACTTTGTATGTGGTCTTACTACTTGCTGGGCAATGCTAGCATGCTACGTAAGTACTCAGTTAACTGGAAAAGGAGAATCTGTAGACGTTGCTCAGTACGAAGCTCTAGCTCGTATAATGGATGGACGTATGATACAGTACGCTACTGATGGTGTAAGTGTTCCAAAAACTGGTAACAAAGATGCTCAGGCAGCTCTATTCAGTTTCTATACTTGTAAAGATGGAAGAACTATATTCATAGGTATGACTGGTGCTGAAGTATGTAAGAGAGGATTCCCTATAATAGGACTTCCAGTTCCTGGTACAGGTGACCCAGACTTCCCAGAAGGATTCACAGGATGGATGATAGATACTCCTGTTGGACAGAGAATGGAAAAAGCTATGGAAGCATATGTTGCTGAAAGAACTATGCCAGAAGTTGAAAAAGCTATGCAGGAAGCTCAGATACCATGTCAGAGAGTTTATGATCTTGAAGACTGCTTAAATGACCCTCACTGGAATGCTCGTGGAACAGTTATGGAATGGGATGACCCAATGATGGGACACATAAAAGGTCTTGGATTAATAAATAAATTCAAAAACAACCCTTCTGAAATATGGAGAGGTGCTCCATTATTTGGTATGGACAACAGAGACATACTTAGAGACCTTGGATACTCTAAAGAAGAAATCGATGATTTATATGCTAGAGGTATCGTAAACGAATTCGACCTTGAAACGACTATAAAACGTTACAAACTTGATCAGGTTATACCTCACATGGCTAAAAAAGATAAATAAGAAACGTATTAAACAATAAAATATAAATGTCGAGCCTGCCAGAATGAAAATTTTGACAGGCTTGATATTATAACGAAATGTTATAAAAAAAACAAAATAAAAATTGCTTAAATTTTATACAAGGAGAATTGAAATGACAGCAACAAACGCAAACTATAAAAAAGGCTTTATCCCATTTGCTATAGCAGCGTTACTAGTAGGTCTTATAGGTGGTTTCACAGCCGTTCTAGCACCTGCATTCGTAGCAGATATGGGTCTTAACGATAACAATACTACTTGGATAGCACTAGCTCTTGCAATGTCTACAGCTGCGTGTGCTCCAATACTTGGTAAATTAGGTGACGTACTTGGACGTCGTAAAACCTTATTATTAGGAATTATAGTATTCACAATAGGTAACGTATTAACAGCAATAGCATCTTCATTAATATTCATGTTAGGTGCAAGATTTATAGTTGGGGTTGGTACAGCGGCTATAGCTCCAGTTATAATGGCTTACATAGTTACTGAATATCCACCAGAAGAAACTGGTAAGGGATTCGCTCTTTATATGTTAATATCAAGTGCTGCAGTTGTTGTTGGTCCAACTTGCGGTGGATTAATAATGCAGGCATTTGGATGGAGAATGATGATGTGGGTTTGTGTTGCCCTTTGTGTTGTTACATTCTTCATATGCTCAGTAATGATTAAGAAAACAGACTTTGAAAAGAAAAGTCTTGATAACTTTGATAAAAAAGGTGCAGTATGCGTACTAATATTCTTCAGTTTAGTATTATGTATACCATCATTCGGACAGAATATAGGTTGGACATCAGCTCCATTCCTAGGTGTTACAGCAGTAGCTTTAGTAACATTATTCTTATTAATAAAAGCTGAAAGCAGTGCTGAAAACCCAATATTAAGTGGTAAATTTATGAAACGTAAAGAATTCATATTACCAGTATTAATATTATTCCTTACTCAAGGATTAATGCAGGCTAATATGACAAACGTAATATTATTTGTTAGAGCTACTCAGCCAGAAAATACAATAATATCAAGTTTCGCAATATCAATCCTTTACATAGGTATGTCTTTAGGTTCAGTATTTATAGGACCTATGGCAGATAAAAAAGAACCAAAAACTGTACTTACAGGATCACTTATATTTACTGGTATAGGTTGTGCAATGATGTACTTCTTCACAGAAACTGCACCATTTGCAATGCTAGCTGGTTCTCTAGGAATGTTAGGTATAGGACTTGGAGGAAATGCTACAATACTAATGAAAGTTTCATTATCTGGATTATCTCAGGCAGAAGCTGGATCAGGAACAGGTACATATGGATTATTCAGAGATATATCTGCTCCATTTGGTGTTGCGGTATTCGTACCATTATTTGCAAACACAGTTACAACAAGAATGGCTGGAGTAATGGCCAACGGAACTGCAGAAGTTGCTGCTAAATCATTAGCATCTGTTTCTTCTATACATACATTAGCATTAGTTGAAGTATGCTGTGTAATATTAGCAATAGTTGCAGTTAGAATGCTACCAAAAATACACAATAAATAATTTAAAAATAATAATAGAGTTGAAAAAACACTCAATTAAAAGAGGGGCCTTGAGTCCCTTTTTTAGTATAAAAATGACAAAATACTATCAAATTTATATAAATGATAATTAAACTCGTCAACCAAAGAAATATTCCCAAAGTAGATAATAATAGATATTCAAAAAGTGATATATTATTAGGCAAAAAGTGCAAGAAATTAGCGAGTATTCGACAACTTTTTGTCCAATGGTAGAAAAGAATATTTGTTATCATAAATATAGACAAAGGGCTTTGACCAAAACTAAGGAAAAAGTTTGCATAATATAAAAAATAAAATAAAAAATAAAAATAAAAAAAATTCGAAAGGAAAAAACAACATCATGGATATGAAAAATTCTAAACTATTCTCACCTTTAACAATAGGATCATTAACATTAAACAACAGAGTTGGTATGGCACCAATGAGTATGGACTACGAAGCTGCTGATGGAACAGTTCCAAAAAGATTAGCAGATATATTTGTTCGTAGAGCTGAAGGTGGAACAGGATATGTAACAATAGACGCGGTAACAATAGATAGTAAATATAAATACATGGGTAACACAACTGCTTTAGATTCTGATGATCTAGTTCCTCAGTTCAGAGAATTTGCAACAAGAGTTAGAGAAGCAGGAAGTACATTAATACCTCAGGTTATACATCCAGGACCAGAATCAATATGCGGATACAGACACATAGCACCACTTGGACCATCAGTTAATACAAACGCTAACTGCCACGTGAGCCGTGCTATAAGTGTAGATGAAATACATGAAATAATAAAACAGTTTGGACAGGCTGCTAGAAGAGTTGAAGAAGCAGGATGTGGTGGTATAGGATTACACTGTGCACATGCTTACATGCTACCAGGTTCATTCTTATCTCCATTAAGAAACAAAAGAATGGATGAATACGGCGGATGTCTAGACAACAGAGCAAGATTTGTAATAGAAATGATAGAAGAAGTTCGTAGAAATGTAAGTCCTGATTTCCCAATAATGCTTAGAATATCTGGGGATGAAAGAATGATAGGAGGAAACTCTTTAGAAGATATGTTATACTTAGCTCCAAAATTTGTTGAAGCTGGTGTAAATATGTTTGAAGTTTCTGGTGGTACTCAGTACGAAGGATTAGAATACATAATACCAAGTCAGAACAAAAGCATAGGTGTAAACGTACACGAAGCATCTGAAATCAAAAAAGTTGTAGATGTTCCAGTTTACGCTGTTGGTAAAATAAATGACATAAGATACGCTGCTGAAATAGTTGAAAGAGGACTAGTTGATGGGGTATCAATAGGTAGACCATTATTAGCAGATCCAGACTTATGTAACAAAGCAAAAGAAAACTTATTTGATGAAATAACTCCATGTGCAAGCTGCGGAGGAAGCTGTATAAGCCGTACTGCAGATAGACCACAGTGTCGTTGCCATATAAACCCAAGAGTTGGATTTGAATATGATTATCCAGAAGTTCCAGCTGAAAAATCTAAAAAAGTTTTAGTTGTAGGTGCTGGACCTGGTGGTATGATGGCAGCAGTTACAGCAGCTGAAAGAGGACATGATGTAACACTTTGGGAAGCTGACAACCAGATAGGTGGACAGTTAAACTTAGCTGTAGTAGCTCCAGGTAAACAGGAAATGACTAAATGGTTATCTCACTTAAACTACAGAGCTAAAAAAGCTGGTGTAAAAATGGTATTTGGAAAAGAAGCTACAGTAGAAAACATAAAAGAATTCGCTCCAGAAGCAGTTATAGTTGCAACAGGTGCTAAACCATTAGTTCCACCAATAAAAGGAACTAAAGATTATCCAATCCTTACAGCTCATGACTTCTTAAGAGGTAAATTCGTTATACCAAAAGGAAAAGTTTGTGTACTAGGTGGAGGAGCTGTTGCTTGTGAAACTGCAGAAACAGTATTAGAAAACGCTAGACCAAACGCATTCACTAGAGGATTTGATGCTAGTATCGGTGACGTAGATGTTACATTAGTAGAAATGTTACCACAGTTATTAACAGGAGTATGTGCTCCAAATAGAACTCCATTAATAAGAAAACTTAAAAACAAAGGTGTTCATATAAATGTAAATACTAAAATATTAGAAGTAACTGACCACGACGTTAAAGTTCAGAGAGCTGACGGTACAGAAGAATGGTTAAGAGGATTCGACTACATACTATTCGGACTTGGTTCTAGAAACTACGATCCAATATCTGAACAGATAAAAGAATTTGTTCCAGAAGTACACGTTGTTGGGGATGCTAAGAGAGCTAGACAGGCAAGCTTTGCAATGTGGGAAGCTTTCGAAGCAGCATACAGCTTATAAAATTCAAAATAATATAGCCAAAATAAAGGGATATCTCAAGTGAGGTATCTCTTTTTTATTGCCTAAAATCAATATTTTCAGAGATTATATATTATAATAAAAAGGAAGAATATAAAAGGAAAAGGGTGATACTAATGAGCAAAATACTAGTAGTTGGAAGTCTTAACCTAGATTATGTAATAGAAGTAGAAAATATGCCAAAAGCAGGTGAAACAATTTTTGGAAAAAGCCTTAAAAAAATACCTGGTGGAAAAGGTGCAAACCAAGCATACTCAATAGGAAAACTAGGTGGAGATGTCGCAATGATTGGAGCAGTTGGTGACGATGATGCAGGGCAGATTTTATTAAACAATCTAAAAAGTGTAAATGTAGACACAAGCGGAATAGAAATTGTAAATGACAATGTCACAGGTCAAGCGTACATATATGTAGACGATAATGGTCAAAACTGCATAACTGTAATATCTGGTGCAAATGCGGTTGTAGATAGAGATATGATTGACAGAAATATGGAGTTAATTGACGATGCAGAGTATGTTGTTATGCAGCTTGAAGTTCCGATAGATACTGTGAAATATGTAAAAGATATAGCAATATCAAAAGGAAAGAAAGTGATAATAGATCCAGCACCAGCGATAAAAAATCCAGACACAAACCTTTGGAGAGGATGCTATATTATAAAACCAAATGAACTAGAATTAGCTACACTAACTGGAAAAAAATTAAACAATATTGAAGAATACAAAAAAGCTGCTATAGAGCTTCAGAAAACAGGTGCAGATTTTGTAATATCAACACTTGGTGGAGATGGAGCAATAGCATATGATGGAGAAAATATAAAAAACTTTGATTGTAAAAAGACTACTGTTGTCGATACAACAGCAGCAGGAGATACATTTACTGCGGGGCTAGTGATTGGACTAAATGAAGGAAAGAGCATAGAAGAAGCTATCAACTTTGGGCAGAGTGCAGCTGCTATTACAGTTTCTAGAAAAGGCGCACAAACTTCAATTCCATCAAGAGATGAAATACAATAAGATTATAGAAAATAAGAAAGGGACTGATATGAAATATACAACAGTCCCTTTTAGAATTTAAAAACTTGATATTTACTTTTAAAATTATCTATAAAATCGTCGTATTCTTTTTGGTTTCTTATAACTACAACTTTATCGCTGTATTTTTCCAATGCGTATTTATAATTATCTGTCTGGGATTTTTTTCTAGAGTCAAATAAAATCCACTTAATAAATTCAAAATCAACTTTCTCTACGCAGTTATCTGCCATAGACTCTCTAGTTTTTCCTCTATTTTCAAATAATCTTTTAAATGCTCTAAATAGACAGTTAAACCTATTAAAACTCATAAAAACAATCAAATCAGATTTTTCTGGAAACCCTCCATATGAAGCAAAATTATAATAACAGAAAGTATATATAATTTTATTAATAATGATTAAAAAATCTCCTATAAAGAGGAGATTTTTTTCTATATATTATATAATATATTTATCTAAATAAACAAAAGGTGGGATAAATATGAAATTATTAACAGAAATTTTTAGTTGTCTAGTAGATGAAATACATACATCTGCAATAGCTACAATAGATGAAAATAATTTACCAGTAACATGTGCGGTAGATATAATGGATTACGATGATGAAGGGGTATATTTTTTAACATCAAAAGGAAAAGGATTATATAAAAGGCTAAGTAATAATAACAATATATCATTAACAGCAATGAAGGGGAATTCAACATTAGAAACTATTTCAATAACAATAAAAGGAACAGTAAAAGAACTTGGATCAGAAAAAATAGGATACCTATTCTCAAAAAACGAGTATATGAATAAGATATATCCTACAGAAAAATCTAGATTAAATTTAACTGTTTTTAAATTATACAAAGGAAACGGAGAGTTCTTTGATTTAAGTGTAAGACCTATTAAGAGAATTGAGTTTTCATTTGGAGGGGAAAAGAAAGAGAAAAAAGGATATTTTGTCACAGATAAGTGTATAAACTGTGGAAGATGTAAGGAAGTATGTCCACAGAATTGTATAGTTGAGGATAAGAAAAACTGGCATCAAGTGAAAATTAATCACGAGAGCTGCTTAAACTGTGGAAACTGTGCACAAGTATGTCCTGTTGAGGCGATATTAAAACGGATTTAATAGAAAATAAAAGGCGGTGGTCTTATGGAATTTCAAAATGAATCAAATCAAGTAGAAAGAAGAATATATTTAATAGAAAGATTACTGGATGAGAGAAAAAATGAAAGCGATGGAAAAGCACTAATAGCCTATTACAATATAGAAAGAAAAAAGAAAGATTGGTTGAAAAATGAAGAAGCTCAAAAAAGAATATTGAGGGCGCTTTTTAATACTAGGATGCCAGATAAAATAGATGGAGAATTTTTATCGGTGCAAGATGAGTATTTACAAGAGGAAACTAGAAAAAAAGGTTTTGTAGAATTAAAAGATATGGAAAAACTCGAAAAGGGGATATACATTTGGAGAGGTGATATCACGAGAATTAAAGCAGATGCCATTGTAAATGCTGCGAATTCTCAGATGTTAGGATGCTTTATCCCAAACCACAAGTGTATAGATAATGCAATTCATACATTTGCTGGAGTACAGCTTAGAATATACTGCAATGAAATGATGAAAAATCAAGGACATGAAGAGGAAACAGGAAAGGCCAAAATAACTCCAGGATTTAACCTTCCTGCAAGAAATATAATTCACACAGTTGGGCCAATAGTATATGGAGAACTTACAAAAAGAGAGTGTGAACTACTTAAATCATGCTATAAATCTTGCTTAGAGCTAGCTGTAGGAAATGGTTTAAAATCAATAGCATTTTGTTGTATATCAACAGGAGAATTTAGATTTCCTAATGAAAAAGCAGCAGAGATAGCTGTTGAAACAGTTAGAGAAAGATATGGATTTGAAGATATGTACAGTGGTGGATTTTATCCATTTGAATCTGATGAAATATACTGGGCATATTGGTCGAGATACATAAACATAAATAGGTACGAAGATGTAGACAATGGAACATATAAAAATCTGTACGAACTAGTAAAAGATAAAAACTACTTTGTAATCACTACAAATGTGGATCATATGTTTCAAAAGGCAGGATTTGATAAATCGAGATTATTCTACACTCAAGGAGATTATGGACTATTTCAGTGTAGTGTCCCATGTTGTCAAAAGACTTTTGACAATGAGGATATAGTAAAGAAAATGGTAGAGCAGCAAAAAGATATGAAGATACCTTCAGAGCTCGTACCTATATGTCCAAACTGTGGCGCCAAAATGACTATGAATCTAAGAGCAGATGATAAATTTGTCGAGGATGAAGGATGGCATAAGGCTAAAGATAGATATGTAAAATTTTTAGAGAATAACCTAGATAAAAAAATATTGTTTTTAGAATTGGGAGTAGGCTTGAATACTCCGGGTATAATAAAATATCCATTTTGGAGAATGGTGAAGAATGGAGAAAATGCAAAGTATATATCAATAAGCATTGATTCTACATATATACCAGAGAAAATAGCAGATAGGTCTATGTGTATAAATGATGATATAGGAAAAGTACTGACAGATATAAAAAAATAGCTACAAAATAATTTTTGGAGTGAATTATGAAAAATAATAAAAGGAAAATAATACCGATATTGGCTGTTGTTATTTCTTTGATAGCTAGTTTTTCGCTTGGATATAATATAAAAACAAAAGATAACTATGCGAAAAGCATTGATAAAAAGGAAAGCATTGAAATAACGACATCTAATACTGAATACAATGGAAAGAAACCAAAGTATATATTTTTGTTCATAGGTGATGGAATGAGCTATTCTCAGCTTCAATTAGCAGATTATTACTTAAAAGAAACAGAAAATACTGGTTTAAATATATTGAAGCTAAGTACTAATGGAACTATGCAAAATCCAGATAAAACTTCGCTAATTCCAGATTCGGCATCTACAGCAACTGCTATGGCTACAGGTGAAAAAACTAAGAGCGGAAATATAAATGTAAGCGAAGACGGAAAAGAAAAATATGAAACAATTACACAGAAATTAAAAAAAGATGGATATAAGGTTGGAATTGCGACAACTGTAAATATAAATCACGCTACACCTGCTGGATTTTCTGCTCATCGGGAGTCTAGAAAAGGATACTATGAAATAGGAAAGGAGATGTTAAATATAGGATTTGACTATTTTGCAGGTGGAGATTTTAAGGATAAAAACGGCGAAAATGGAGATAAGAAAAGCCTTGAAAAAATAGCCGAGGAAAAAGGATATACTGTAGCCGATAGTGAGGAAGAATTTGAAAAGTTGGGAAATAACTCTAAAAAAGGAAATTCTTCAAATGGTGAAAAGTATTTGGTAATAGCTGAGGATAGGGACAAAACAGATGCTATGAAGTACAGTATAGACAAAAAATACGAACAGGAAAATGGAAAAGAGGGGTCTGATTCTCTTTCAGATTATGTGAAAAAAGGAATAGATCTTTTATCTGATAAAGATAAAAAAGATAAAGGTTTCTTTATGATGATTGAAGGTGGAAAAATAGACTGGGCTTGTCATAAAAATGATGCAGCATCAGCACTTCATGAAACTATTGACTTAGACAATGCGGTTGATGAAGCGATTAAATTCTATAATAATCACAAAGATGAAACTCTGATTATCGTTACGGGTGACCATGAAACAGGTGGTTTAGCAATAGGAAATTCAAGCTCAGAATACGACACACACCTTGAAAATCTAGGATTACAGAAGATGTCTTGTGATAGATTTAATGAGGAGTATGTTTCTAAGTATATAAAAGAAAAGACAGATTTTAGAGAAGTACTAAAAGATATAGAGTATGTTTTTGGACTTAAGAAGCCTTTAGTATTTAAAGAAGAAAAGGCAAAAGAGGATTCTGATGATGACCATAAACATTCAGACGAAAATAGTTTGGAACTGAGTAAATCTGAATATGAAAGGTTAAAAAAGGCTTATGATTTGACTCTTGAAAATAGAAAAAATAGGACTAAAGAAGAGAGTATATTGTACGGAAGCTACAAACCTATTACGGTTGAAGCAACTAGGATTTTAGCTGAAAAAAGTGGAGTGGCATTTACTTCATTTTCTCATACAGCAGCTCCAATGGCGGTGTTTGCAGAGGGGGTTGGAGCAAGTGAGTTTGATGGGGTGTATGATAACACTGAGTTGTATGAAAAGTTGATAGAGGTTATATACTAAAAATAATGGACTATTGTATTAGAAAAATTAATACAATAGTCCATTTAAATTTATAAAAATTTTATTTCTAAAGTTTTACCCATACCTTCAGCGAGTCTTTTTAATGTTTTTAAAGAAGGATTTCCACTTCCATTTTCATATCTGCTTATATCAGCTTGATTAATTCCAGTTATTTCTGCTAGTTGCTTTTGGGTTATTCCAGTTTCTTTTCTAGATTCTAAGATAGCTCTTACAATCTGATATTCGGGTTCAAGAGAATCCCATTCCTTTTTGAATTCCGGATTTTTTAATTCTTTATTTAATGTTTCTCTAAAATTTTTAGACATTATTAATTCACCTCACGATTAAAATATTCTTTTCTTCTACTTAAGGCAAGATTAATTTCCTTTTGAGGAGTTTTTTGTGTTTTTTTGACAAATCCATTAGTTAAAATTATTTTTTTGCCTAAGACAAAGAAATATAAGATTCTTGTTATATCTGATTTAACTCTAGTTCTAATTTCAAAAATTCCATTCCCTAAAGATTTTGAATATGGCTCTCTTAACATATCTCCATGAGATGTTAATAATTCAAGATTTCTAAAAATTTTAGCTCTCATTTTAATATCTTGACTTAGAATAAATTCTTCTACTGGAAAACTTCCATCGTCTTTTTCAAAAAATTCTACTTCAAAATTATCCATTTTTCCTCCTGTGATATGTTATATATACCATATATAAAATTATATGTTATATATAACATATTGTCAAATTAGTTTATTTTTATCTTCTAAATATAATTATTGACAATAAATTTATTTTTATTAAAAAATTAATATATTATATGAGAAATTTTAGTGTGCTATAATTTTAGTAAATAAAATTAAGAGGTGAAAAAAATGGATATGTTAGAGATAATGAAAACACAACAAAAGTATTGCTCAGATCATAGAGATATGCCAAATGAATTACAGATAAAAGCAAAGAGTCTTTGTTGGGAATACAATCAGAGTAGACCTGATGAGTCAGAAAAGAGAGCCGAAATTCTTCAAAATCTTTTTGGAACTTGTCATCCACTTACATTTGTCGAGCCATCTTTTAGATGTGACTACGGGTTTAATATACACACTCATGGACTTACAATAATCAACTACAATTGCGTTATTTTAGATACATCGCCTGTAAATATTGGAAATAATGCGTTTATTGCGCCAGGGGTTTGTTTAGCTTGTGCAGGTCATGCAATAGATGCTGAACAAAGAGCATATGGTATTGGTACATCTGCACCGATAACGATTGGTGATGATGTTTGGATTGGAGCAAATTCTACAGTTTGTGGTGGAGTTAGTATAGGTAATGGGACTATTATAGGTGCTGGCAGCGTGGTGACTAAGGATATTCCAAGTGGAGTGATTGCAGTTGGGAATCCTTGTAGGGTGCTTAGAGAGATTACGGAAGAAGATAAGATGGAACCATTAAAATTTTAAAAATAACTATTTAGAGCAACAGAAAATCTGTTGCTTTTTTATTCTTAAGGAAATTATAATAATTTAAAACTGTGGAAAACTTGTGTATAATAGTAATATAAATGTATTGAAAAAGCGAAAAGATGAAAAAATAATTAATAAAATATTAAAAAATCACTTCGAAGAATTTAAACTAAAATATTGGAATAAAGTTAGAAGAGAAATGAGAGAA
>NZ_JBLOUI010000042.1:0-19678 GCF_047807365.1 Peptacetobacter sp. AB800
CGCCTATGCTTCGCAGCACAAACCTTGCAAGTCGCTATCAAGTTCGTCGGTAGCTACGCCTTTTATGGACTTTCACCACAGATTAATAGCATGCCCGTCATACTAAAAAGGGACTACCGCAAATCATTGCAATAGTCCCTCAATTCTTTATTCGATTTTATAAATCCTGTTTTAAAACTTCTTTAACAACTTCGTAGCTTACATCCATTATTTCAGCACAAGTAACTTTGTTTGCTTTTAATTCTTTACACATATGTGTTCCGTATCTAGCATCTATTTCTTTCATAAACTTCTGAACGTATCTTTTTGCTATCATTTTGTCCCCAGTAGAATCATCTCTACCTTTTACGTCCCCTATTATTATAGCAGCTGCATTTACAGCACCACATATGCTTCCAACACCACATCCACCGCCAAGAGCAGTACATACTCTTACTGGTATAGATGCGTTAAACTCTTCGTTATATGCTATTATAAGTGATTCAGCACAGTTGTATCCCTGTTTATATATTTCTGATGGTTTCATTTATCTTTCCTCTCCCCTAATTTAATTTTTCCAAAGTTTATTATATTATAAGGAAAGGCAAGTATCAAGTGTGTTTTATTTACTCTGCTTGATTTCAGTAAATGCTTTTGAAAGCATAAGTTTTATTCTATTTAGCTGGTTTACAGCACTTGCAGATGGATCGTAGTCTATCGGAATTATGTTTGCTTTAGGGAATTGTCTTTTCATTTCTTTTATAACTCCCTTTCCTATTATATGGTTAGGTAAGCATCCAAAAGGCTGCATACAGATTATATTGTCTACTCCATTTTCTATAAGTTCTAGCATTTCTGCAGGTAGTAACCAACCTTCACCAGTCTGATTTCCAGATGATACTACTCTTTCTACGTCTTTAGCCATTTCACCAATCGGTTTTATTCCACTAAATCTTTTGCTCTTTGTAAGTGCATCATTGTAAACTTTTTGGTATCTTTCTACAATTTTTATGAATAATTTACCCATAAATTCAGTAGATTTTTTGCCTTCTAAGTTTTTATGTTTATATATAGTGTTTTGAGCACAAGCCATGAAGAAGTTCATAAGTTCTGGTACTACTGCTTCTGCTCCTTCTCTTTCAAGAATTCCTATTAAGTCGTTATTAGCTATTGGGTGGAATTTAACCAGTATTTCCCCAACTAGTCCAACTCTAGGTTTTTTAATATCTACTATTTCTAAATTATCAAATTCGTCTACTATATCGTATACATTCTGTTTAAATTCTTTAAACTTAGGTTTTTTAAGAGCTTCTATACATTTATTTCTCCATTTTTCATGAAGTGCATTTGTACTTCCTTTTACTTTTTCGTAAGGTCTAACTCTTGTCACAACTTTCATAAGTAAGTCACCATAGACAACTCCCATTAGAAGTCTTAGTCCCATAGCTATACTCATGCTTTCTTTGATACCGCTCCGTTCTATACCGTTTACACTAAGTGCAATAACAGGTATATTTCCAAATCCTGCATCGTGAAGTCCTTTTCTTAAAAATCCTATGTAGTTTGTCGCTCTACATCCACCACCTGTTTGAGTAATTGCAACAGATGTGTTTTCTAAATCGTATTTGCCAGATTTTAGTGCGTGTATAAGCTGACCTACAACTATTATCGCAGGGAAACAAGCATCGTTGTTTACATATTTAAGCCCTTCTTCTATGATATCTTGACTGTAGTCTTTTAGTATTTCTACTTTTATACCACTCTGATTCATAGCAGCTTCAATAAAATCAAACTGCATTGGAGCCATCTGAGGAGCTAGTATTGTTCTTTCTTTAGTTATTTTATTATTTTTAGCGTATTGTATTTTCTTTGGTTCTATTTCACTAGATTTTATTCCATTTGCTTCTCTTTCTTCCATCGCAGCTTTTAGAGATCTTATTCTTATTTTTGCTGCACCTAAGTTATTACCTTCGTCGATTTTTAGAAGTGTGTATATTTTATCTTTTTCATCTAGTATTTCTTTTACCTGGTCTGTTGTTACAGCATCAAGTCCACATCCAAATGAGTTTAACTGTACAAGTTCAAGGTTATCATGCTCTCTTACAAATGTAGCTGCTTTGTAAAGTCTTGAATGGTAAACCCACTGGTCTACTACTCTCAAAGGTCTTTCAATTTTAGCTAGGTGAGATATTGAATCCTCTGTTAAAACAGCCATGTTTAGAGAGTTTATAAGTTCTGGCATACCATGGTTTATTTCAGGATCTATATGGTATGGTCTACCTGATAGCACTATTCCCTTTTTACCAGTTCTATCAAGGTATTCTAATGCCTTTTCACCCTGTTCTCTTATTTCATCTTTGAATGATTTTTCTTCTGATGTAGCTTTATCCACAGCTTCATTTATTTCTTTAACTGTTATATCGCTGTAGTATTTAGATAATACTTCATACATTCTCTTTTTAAGTTTTTCTTTGTCGTTAATACTTATAAATGGTTTTATGTATGTTATATTGTTTTCTCTTATACTATCGACGTTGTTTTTTATTACTTCTGAGTAAGATACAACAACTGGGCAGTTGTAGTAGTTGTCTGCTGTATTATCTTCTTTGTTTTCGTTTGTTACACATGGATAGAATATTGTTTTTATTCCTTTATCTATTAAAGACTCTATGTGTCCATGTACTAGTTTTGCTGGGTAGCAAACTGTATCAGATGCTATACTAGTTATCCCTCTTTCATATATCTTTTTAGATGATCTAGGTGATAGTACAACTCTAAATCCTAGCTCATTGAAGAATGTAAACCAGAACGGGTAATCTTCGTACATATTAAGTACTCTAGGTATACCTATTTCTCCACGTCTTGCTTCTTCTTCTGATAGAGGCTTATAGTTGAATATTCTATCGTATTTATATTTATATAGGTTTATACTTTCTTTTTCTGTGTCATTTTGTACTCCGCTATAAAGAGCTTCTCCTCTTTCACATCTGTTTCCTGATACAAATGCTTCATCTTCTGAGAATCTATTTATTGTAAGTAGGCAGTGATTTGAACACCCTTTACATCTAGTTACTTCAGCCTGAACGTGAAGTAAGTCTAATTCATCCGCTTTTAGCATTTTTGTAGTTCTTTCTGGGTTATATTTTTCTTTAGCAACTAATGCCGCACCAAAAGCACCCATCAATCCTGCAATGTTTGGTCTTATTACTTCCTTGCCAATCATCTTTTCAAATGCTCTAAGCACTAAGTCATTGTAGAATGTTCCACCCTGTACTACTATATGTTCTCCTATTTCATTTAGGTCTTTCATTTTTATAACTTTAAATAATGCATTTTTTATTACTGAATAAGAAAGTCCTGCAGATATATCGGCTACCTCAGCACCTTCTTTTTGAGCCTGTTTTACTCTAGAGTTCATAAATACTGTACATCTTGAACCTAAGTCTACTGGCTTTTTAGAATATATCCCCTCTTTCGCAAATTCTTTTATATCCATTGATAGTGATTTGGCGAATGTTTCCAGGAATGATCCACATCCAGAAGAACAAGCTTCATTTAATATTATACTTTCTATTACTCCATTTTTTATTTTTAGACATTTCATATCCTGACCACCGATATCAAGTATGAAGTCTACATCTTTGTTAAAGAATTTAGCTGCCTTGTAGTGTGCTATAGTTTCTATTTCACCAAAATCTAGTTTTAATGCTCTTTTTATAAGCGCCTCTCCGTATCCCGTCGAAGTAGATGCTACTATTTTACAGTTTTCTGGTAATAAGCTGTATATTTCTTTAACTATTTTTACAGTTGTTTTTAAAGGGTTTCCTTCATTACTAGAGTAGTATGAATATAATAATTCACCATTTTCTCCTATAAGGGTAGCCTTTGTAGTTGTAGATCCTGCATCTATCCCAAGGAAACAGTTTCCACTGTATTTATTTATATCGTATTTTTCTACGTTGTTTACATTGTGTTTTTCTAAAAATTCCCTATAATCGTCCTCATCTTTAAATAAAGGCTCTAATAAATTTACATTCCCATCGTCTATTGTTTTTATTGAGTTTAATTTGTCTAATATTGATTTTAAAGATACTTCTTTCTCTTCCTCTGCTAATAGTGCAGCTCCTATAGCTATATATAGCTGAGCATTTTCCGGGAATATTATATGCTCGTCGTCTAAGTTTAATACATTTTTAAATGCCTGTCTTAGTTCTGATAGGAAGTATAATGGTCCCCCTAAAAAAGCTACATTCCCTTCTATTTTTCTACCACATGATAGTACACTTACTGTCTGAACAACTACAGCATTAAATATACTCATGGCTATGTTTGTTTTTTTAGCACCATCATTTATAAGTGGCTGTATATCTGTTTTTGCAAATACACCACATCTAGATGCTATAGGGTATATAGTATCGTAATCTTTAGCAAGCTCATTTAGTCCTGCTGCATCAGTTTTTAAAAGAGTTGCCATCTGGTCTATAAATGCACCTGTACCTCCTGCACAGATACCATTCATCCTCTGATCTATTCCCCCTGTTATATAGGTAACTTTGGCATCTTCTCCACCAAGTTCCACTACGACATCTGTTTCTGGATGGTAGTATTCTATAGATTTTGTACTAGAGATAACTTCCTGCACAAATTTAATACCTAATTTTTTAGATACTCCTATCCCTCCTGATCCAGTTATTATAATTTTTATATTTGCATCTCCTATTATTTTATAAACGTCGTTTAAAACTTCTACTATGGATTTTTTGACATCGGAATAATGTCTCTGATATTTTTTGAATAGTATATTGTTTTCCCCGTCAAGGAGAACAATTTTAACTGTTGTCGAGCCGACATCAACACCAACCTTATATTCCTTATCCATTGCTCCTCCTCCTTGTTTAAAATTCCTCATCAACATACTCTAAAATATTGAAAACTAAACTTTTACTATGCTTTACATTGTAACACATTAGCAAATTTTTATCACGTTAAATTAATTACAAATACCAACAATTTTTCTTGTTTTTTAATCTATCAATTTTATACTATTTTATAAAAATAGCCTCCGTAGATGGAGGCATTTTTGTTAAAAAAATAAGATAGAACCTTAGTAATCTAAGGCTCTATCTATTAAAGTATAAACTTTTATTTACTTATTAATCTTGTACTATCCAACTAGCATGAAGATTAGATGTGCCGCTATACCTGCGCAAAGACCACCGATTGTATGTGATAATATCGCTTTACTTGCTAATGGTCTAGCATCTAATGCATCCATCATACCTATATGAGTACTTAAGTATCCTGACCAGCACATACCCATTGCTGTGAATACTGCTATATCGTTAGGTGTTACAACACCATTTTTGATAAATTCTGGAACTAGTGACATTGCTGCACCAACTGCTCCTAATGAAGTTATAGGGAATGCTATAGCTTCTGCTGATTTAAATCCGAATAGAGGTTCTATTATGAATTTAATTTTTTCACCTATTAATGGTAGTAACCGTACACCTTCGTATGCTGCACCTGTGTAAGTACCGTCTGCAGATGGTCCGAATGTTAACATCATAACCATTGTACAAACTATTAAAACCCCTGGTATTATTGCCATACCCATGTCAACACCAAGTTTACCACCTTCAAGCATTGCATCTAATACTCTCTGGAATAAGTTACCTTCTCTTATTTCTCTGAATTCGCCTTCACCGTCAGATAAAACTTCTCCTACCTGATCATTAGCGTGTTCACCATAATATTTTTTAGTCTGTATTAACATAAGTCTAACAGATATTATAGAACCTATTATAGCACCTAAGTTACCTATTAATGCTGGTAACATGAATTCATCACCCTGTGCCATCATGAATGTTGTAACTATAAGACCCATACCAAATGCTGTACCTAAGTTACAAAGAGCAGGTGTCTGATATTTTTTAAAGTACTGTGTGAATGATTTATCTTTTGCGAAAGATATTATAGCTGGGTTATCTGATAGATAAGTAGCTACTGCTCCAGTTATACTTGCACCTGGTAAACCATAAACTGGTTTCATTATCGGTGCGAATATCTTATTGATTAATGCTATAACACCAAATTCTGATAATAGTGCACTTAGAGCTCCTGCTAAAACTGCTAGTGCCATTATTAAGAATACTGTCTGTAGTAATAAGTCATGAGCTGTTGCCATCATTGTTTTGAACATTAGCCCAACTCCCATTACTCTACCTATTCCACCAAATATTAATAGTAGAACTGCTAAGAATACAAATGTTTCAGTGCTGACTGCTTTTACTCTTTTTTTGCCTTCTGCTGCTTCCATTTTGTCTCTTCCTTTCTGATAATCCATATAAATTTTTATTTATTTCTTAAATATATTATACTTTCATTTTATCTATTTTGCAACTCAAATTGTTTAACTTTTATCATTGTAAAATTCTGTCTTTTTAGATAACTGCAATATTTTATGCTCAAACTTACAACTTCATTCATTTTTCATATATGCATAAAAACCTTGAATTCCCTACAACAAGCGACTTGTATAGTTGTTTCAAGTTGTTTCTTTTTGCAACTTTTTTTAAGATTTTGATGTCTTCTCATTCATTTTTTGTATTTTATCAATAACAAAATTGTATTAATATTTTTTAATTTTTTTACTCAAGAAAAGGTTTTTATAGCTTATTTTTTTGTATTTTATTTATTTTTTTCTTTTTTTATAGTTAATTTATCTTTTTTTAATAATTTAAAAGAATGTTTATTACTGTATTTTACTAATTTTAATCATATCTTTTCTTTATAAATTTCAATATTTAGTAACAACATCAGTAACAACTTACACTTCTTATAACTTTTTATCAATGTCTAGTTAGTATGTATATTTTCAATTCTAAAAAATATTTTTACCACATTTTTTTCATTTATTTATGTAAACAAAAAAAATAACGGAACTTTCAAAGTACCGTTATCTCTTTTTTAACCCTTATTAAACACAATATATAAATACTGTGATATTTTTTATACAATTACATCTTATATACACTTTATAATATAAAACTTGCTCTATCTTATAATGATTTAGCTACGTATTTTACTAAATCTACAGTTCTTGCTGAATATCCCCATTCATTGTCATACCAAGAAAGTATTTTGAACATTTTATCTCCCATTGATAGTGTAGATAATCCATCTACTATAGAAGATCTTTCGTCACCTTTGTAGTCTACAGATACTAATGGTTCTTCACTGTATCCTAATATACCCTTCATAGAGCCTTCAGAAGCTTCTTTAAATGCTGCGTTTATTTCTTCTACTGTAGCTGGTTTTTTAAGCTCACAAACTAAATCAACAAGTGATACAGTAGGAGTAGGTACTCTAAGTGCAAATCCATTTAATTTTCCTTCTAACTGTGGTAATACTTTAGATACAGCTTTTGCAGCTCCTGTTGTAGTAGGTATTATAGATTCCCCTGCTGCTCTTGCTCTTCTTAAGTCTTTGTGAGTTTTGTCTAATATTCTCTGGTCATTTGTATAAGCATGTACAGTTGTCATTAATCCTTTTTCTATACCAAATTTGTCGTCAAGAACTTTAGCAAATGGTGCTAAGCAGTTAGTAGTACATGATGCATTAGATATTATATGATGATTTGCTGGATCATAGTCTTCTTCATTAACACCCATAACTATTGTAACGTCTTCATTTTTACCTGGTGCAGTTATTATAACTTTTTTAGCTCCAGCTTTTATATGTTTAGATGCTTTTTCTCTATCTTTGAATATACCAGTTGATTCTACTACTATATCAACGCCTAATTCTCCCCAAGGTATATCTTCTGGATCATTGCATCTGAATATTTTAATTTCTTTACCATTTACTTCCATAACGTTTTCCCCAGCTACAGAAGCTTCCCCATTAAACTTACCATAGCATGAATCGTATTTAAATAAATGAACTAATGTTTCAGTGTTTGCTCTAGCATTTAATGCTACTATTTCTATATCGTCTCCAAATTCAGTCTGAGCTAATCTTAAAACTGCTCTCCCTATTCTTCCGAATCCATTTAAACCTACTTTAATTGACATTTATACGTCCTCCCTATATACAATAAAAGTTTTAAATTTAATATGTTGAATTATTATGTCTTATTACATTAATCAGTATACACTATTCATCTTATTTATTCAACACTTTTTAATGTTAATTTATTATTTATGTTCTATACTTTTATTTATTGTATATTAATATGCTTTTTTTCTTTATAAAAGGTATTAATAAATACTATTTAGCAAAAAAATACCATACTTTTTATAGAAATCTGGCATAAATTTTTAATATATTTAATTTGACAACAAAAAAAGAGGTTTTATTTTACAATAAAACCTCTTTTGCATTATGATTTATATATATTTAATCTATTAAACTATATCCGTTTAATTTGTTTTAGTAACTTAATCAATAGTACTTTAAACAGCATGCACTCCCGCTGGTATATTTGTTTTTTCAACTTCAACTCTATTAGTTCTACCTAATCCGTATATAAAGTCGATTGTTTTACCACTTATTAGAACAGCTACTATTGAATATACTAACTGAACTGCTGGTATGTAACTCACTGAAAGTAAAAGTACTACACCGTCTGTTATCAAGTACACTGTACTTAATTTTAATGATGTTACTTTTGAAATTATCATTGCTAAGGCGTCGTCGCCCCCTGAAGCACAACCTACTCTCATCATTATTCCACAGCCTACACCAACTGATAAACCACCTAAAACAGCTGATGCAAACATTCCCATCTGAGGAAGTAGTGGTCCTACAGTTTCAAATATATCATATAAAACTGAAAATCCTACAGATGCTCCTACTGAGTATACAAAGAATTTTTTACCAAACATTTTGAATCCCATTATTAATAAAGCTATATCTAGTATTGCTCCTGCTATGGAAACATCAAATCCAAATATGTTTTTTAATAGTAAAGTTATCCCTAATACTCCTCCTTCTGTAATACTGTTTAAATAGTAGAAGTTGTAAACTCCAAATGCTAATATTGTCGATCCTATTAGTATTAAAGATATGTCCTTTAAAGATCGCCTGTCACACATAATATCCCTTCCTTTTCTTTTTGTTACCACAATTATAAACAATAAAAAAAGTAAAGTAAAGCTTAATTTTTCGAATTAAAATTTAAGAGTCGCTTGTTAAATTTCAAGCAGCTCTTTTTCGATTTTTTTATTTATTTTTTCATAACACCAACCAAAATGTAGTAATTTCAATGCGTGTATCGTTTTCTCATTTGCGTTTTGTTTTTATTAATTATGTATTTTCTTAGTATTAATAAACAGTGAGTTTTTATTAATTTTTTTCTAGTTTAGAAATAATAAACAATTGCTATTTTTTGCACTTTGTTTAGTTATACTGACTTTTATCTTTATATTAACTTAAATCGAATTTATAAAATGTATACTAAAATAAGTTCAAAGCATTGAAATCACTTATTTAGAAGTTATTTCAAGTCTTCTTTTCCGTCTTCTGTATAGTCTTGCATTTATTTCGTACCCAATAACGATAACCCAACTACTGAAATAAAGCCATGTTAGTAACACTATAATCTCCCGGAAGCTTCCATATATGGCGCTGTAGTTAGAAAAGTTATTAGTATAGAATGAATATAAATAAGACATTAAGAACCATCCAAAAGTTGCAAATATTGCCCCTGGTGCTACTCTTTTAGCTGATAGATTTATATTAGGTGTGTATTTGTATAATAAAGTAAACACAATTATAGTTGCAACGGTACCAACAGCATATCTGGTTATGTTCCAAAGATTGAAGAATACCTTGTCAAACCCCAAGTAACTAAATATAACAACACCTATTTTCTCACCATATACCAACAAAATCATAGATGTAAATATAAGTACTAAAAGCATTAGTGTAAATATCATCGATATCATCATTACTTTTAAGAATGATCTTGTTTCAGGCGAATAGAATGCTGCGTTCATTCCCTTTATAAGTGCTTTAACCGCTCTAGAAAAAGTCCACATAGTCAAACAAAAGCTGACTATCATATAATGTGTATTCCTTTTTTCTACAGCAGATTTTATAACCAAATCCACAAATCCTATTGCTTTTACAGGTACAACTTGCTCTATCATATCTACATACTTTGTAATTTGTAATACTGGTACATACGCAACAGTAGATACTGTAAACATTAAAAATGGAAATATTGACATTGTAAGGAAGAATGCTACCTCTGCTGCCTTAGAGCTAAGTCTGCTGTAATTCAACTTTGCAAATATATGATTTATTTTTTTTCTATCTAACATAGATAACCTCTCCATTCAAATTTAGGCTAGACCCATAATTTCTCTAAAGTCCATTACTCCTGTAGTTACCTCACTTCTATCAAAATTAGCTTCTGCTAACTCCTCATCAGATTTTTCCATAACCATAGTGTAGAATTCTATAGCTATGTACTGTAAATTTTCTGTAGGGTTATTTTCTGCTCTATCAAAAAGGAATTCCTCGGCTTCATTTATTTTATTTTCAAAAACTAATCTCTTTAGAGTTATAAGGAATATTTCCTCATCCGGATCATATACAACATCCATATCTACATAGTCGCTGTATTTTTTGCCAAGCAACATCTTTGCGATCTGTTTTTTTATAGTATTTATAACCTCGTCTATTATTGGCATTTTTACCACCTCGTTTTTATTTTTATTTTAAATTTAAAAAGATAAAGTTGATTGCTAAAAACAATCAACTTTATTTATTCTTTTTATTATATTGTATCTTTTATCCGTTATATAGTCTATATCTTTTTAAGAGTTATTCTATTGTGGATATATTAATCTACTGATTTTAGAGATTCAACCATTTCAACCTTCTTTAGTTTTTTATTCATTACAAGGTTTACTATTGTTCCCATAACTATAGTAAGTACAAACGCTGCTGCATAGCTAAGTGGATTTATAAGTCGTCCAAACATCATATTTTCAACTTCTACTGTTACCATTATAAACTGATGAAGTATTACCCCTAGTCCAAGTCCTACAACAGCACCGATCAATGTAAGTATTACATTTTCTCTATAGATATACGCAGATACCTCTTTGTCGTAGAATCCAAGTACTTTTATAGTAGCTATTTCTCTTATTCTTTCTGAAATATTTACATTACTTAAATTGTAAAGCACTACAAACGCCAAAGCTCCTGCAGATACTATCATAAGTAATACTACATAGTTTAGAGATTTTATAGTATCTGAGAATCCATCTTTAATACCAGTAGTAAATACTGTTCCATTAGCACAAGTAGAGTCTATTATTTTGCTTGCCATCTTGTCTTCTTGATCTAGAGTCACACTATCATCAAGTACTCCATAAACTCTATTGCTATCTGCATTTCTATTAAATAATGCTTTATAGTAATCGTTAGTCATATAGATATAGTGATTTACATAGTTTTCCGTAATTCCAGAAATTACCGCATCAGCACTTACATCATTTTCATTTAAGATTTTAACTTTATCTCCTACCTTCGCATCTAAGTTTCTAGCTGCTTTTTCTGAGATAACAATTCCTTTGTTGTCTAGTTTTATAGGTGTATGAGATTTTCTATCTCTTAAATCTATAAAGTTTTTAAATGTGTTTTTATTTTCTGGTATTACAACCGTTACTTCTTTTTCTTTATTGTTTATCATTACCTTTGCGTTCTGATTGTGGAACATTCCTATTTCTTTGACACCTTTTTCATTTGAAATAAGTGATTTTAAATATTCTACGTCCTCTGTTTTTTCATCTGAGTCATAACTAGCAGTCATACTGTATTTATTTAATTCTCCAAACTGTACATCTACTATCATCTGAATTGAATCTCTTATACCAAATCCAGTAAGGATAAGCGCTGTACAACCAGATATACCTAATACAGTCATAAGGAATCTCTTCTTATATCTGAATATATTTCTAAGAGTTACTTTCCAAATAAATCCTATCTTATTCCAGATAAATCCTATTCTTTCTAAAAGTATTCTCTTACCGTTCTTTGGTGCTTTAGGTCGCATAAGTATAGCTGGAGCTTCTATTAATTCTCTTCTACAAGCTGCAAATGCTGCAAATGTAGTTACAAATATTGATGTAGCTATTGATAGTACTGTTATAAAGAAATCTGTTCTAAGCTCGACCTTTGGCACTGTGTACATAATAGCATATGCATTGTATATTATTGTAGGGAATAGTGTATATCCAACTACTAGTCCAATTATAGAACCTATTGCACTTGCAGACATAGCATATACTATGTATTTCTTAGCTATCATTCCTGGAGTGTATCCAAGTCCTTTTAGTGTTCCTATGTTTATTCTCTGTTCATCTACCATTCTAGTCATTGTAGTAAGTGCTACAAGTGCTGCAACTAGTACAAAGAATACTGGGAATATTCCAGCTAATGCATCTATACTATCCGCACATCCACCGTATTCAGCCGCAGAGTACTGTTTATCTCTGTTTAGTACATACCATTCCGGCTTTTCAATTTTCTTTATCTCATCTTCTGCTTCTTTTAAATCTTTTTCTGCCTTTTTAAACTCGTCTTTAGCTTCATTTTTTGCCTTTTCAAGTTCTTTTTCACTATCTACTAGTTTCTTTTCATTTTTAGCTATCTCTTCCTCTGCTTTTTTAAACTCCTTTTGAGCTTTTTCTTCCATAGTATAAAGCTTAGATCTTTCAGTTTTTATCTTTCTTTGATTTCTATCTAATTCAGCTTTTGTCCGAGCTAGTTTTCTTTCTCCTGATTTTATCTGATTTTTTATGCTTTGAATCTTAGCATATCCTGCATTGTACTGCCCTTCAAGTGATGAAAGCTTTTCTTTATATGCTGATATTGTCCGAGTAAGTGTAGCTTTTTCTTCCTCTGATATATCAGGCTTTCCAAGCTGTGATTCTAATCCTGATATATTAGATTTTAAAGAATCTATATTGCTTTTTAGAGGTGCAAGCTGACTTTCGGCACTGCTTATTTGAGAATTTGCCCGTTGTTTTTTAGACTCAAACTCTTTTTTTGCGGCTTCATACTGCTTTCTTCCACTCTTTAATTGAGCTTCTGCAGAGTCTAATTGTTTAAATCCGTCTTTTATCTGTTTTTTTGTTTCTGCTTTTTTAGTTTTTAATTCTTGTTTTCCGTCTTTTATTTTCTGCTTACCGTCTTTTAATTCTTTTTCGACTTTGTTTATTTTATCTTCTGTTTCTTTTTTCTTATCGTTATATTCTTTTTTTGCTTTATTTAGCTCATCTGTAGCTTCTCCAACAACTTCATTGTATCTATGTTCAATTCTTTCATCTGTTATTTTATCAATTTGGTCTTCTGTTTTTTTAACGGTATCTTTGTAATCCTGATAGAATGATGTTTGCTCCTTTGCTCCTTTTGCTGTTATATACATCTCTGTATAAGCCTCAGTTTTAAAATCATCTTGAGGAACAATCATTATTCCGTCCACACTTCCTGATCCTATTGAAGAATTTCCAAACTCATATGATAGATAGTATGGTGTTTCTACTAGACCTACTATTTTATAGTTATCCTTTTTTAGATTTTCACTCAATTTATCTTCGGTACCAGATTTTATCTTTAGAGTTTTTCCTATTTTCAAATTAAGATGGTCGTATTTTGGCTTTAATACAACACATTCACCTGAGTTTTTAGGAAGTCTTCCCTTTATCAATTTTACTCTGTTTATATAGTCCTTGTTGTCATTAGATAAATCATCTGTAGGAAGAGCATGAACTTTTAATACTCTATCCTGGTCTTTTACATTGGTTATAACGTCCATAGAATAAGTTGGAAATACCCCTTCTACGGTATCTAGCTTCTTAATAGCATCTACATCGTCATCAGTTAAACCAAGCGTAGATATTACCTCTACATCCATGAAGTTATAATCATCATAATAATTATCAACTGTATTTCTCATTACCATAGGAGATACTTTTATTCCTGAAAAGAATGCAACTCCTAAGGCAACAATAAGCATTATTGAGAAATATCTTCCTTTGGATTTTAAAATATCCCTTAATATATCTTTATTAAGTGCCTTTTTCATTACCATTCAATCCTTTCTATTGGAACAGGATTTTCATTTTCAGTAATACTTTCAATCATTCCATTTTTTACTTTTATTACTTTATCGCCCATAGGAGTTATTGCCGAGTTGTGGGTAATAATTATAACTGTCATACCCATTTCCCTACAAGTTCTTTGTAATAACTTTAATATTGCCTTACCAGTGTTGTAGTCTAGCGCTCCTGTTGGCTCGTCGCAAAGAAGTAGCTTTGGATTTTTTGCAAGTGCTCTAGCTATTGCAACCCTTTGTTGTTCTCCTCCTGATAACTGAGCTGGGAAATTGTCTTTTCTATTTTCAAGACCAACTTCCTTCATTATATCGTCTATATCTAGTGGATTTTCACATATCTGAGTTGCAAGTTCTACATTTTCTTTAGCTGTAAGGTTCTGAACAAGATTATAGAACTGGAAAACAAATCCAATATCGTATCTTCTATAAGTTATAAGATCTCTATCGCTATAATTATCTATTCTTTTTCCGTCTACAATAATTTGTCCCGATGTTGCAGTATCCATTCCACCTAATATATTTAAAATTGTACTCTTACCAGCACCACTTGCCCCAACTATTACAACACATTCTCCTTTATCAACAGAGAAGTTTACACCATTAAGTGCGGCAATTTCTACCTCACCCATTTTATATATCTTTTTAACATCTTTGAATTCTATATATTTAGTCATTTTTCTTACCTCTGTTACAAAATTTATCTTTAAAATAATTATAGCATAAAGCAAATATAAATAATACAACGTTACTTTACAAAAAAATAGAAGGAATTACACAATAATTCTGTAATTCCTTCTGTTAATAAACTTTATATAAATTATTTATATTTTAGGCTTCTCCTATTTCATCAAGAGCCATTAATTTAACAATGCCTTTTCTTAGTACGAATAGCATTAATGCAAATATTATTAATACAATTGATATTGTTGCAAATATCTGAATATATCCCATACTTTCAGTAAGACCTGCTATTTTACCAGATATTAAGTTTGCAAAGCAGTTGCTTAAATACCAAGCACCCATTGCAAGTGATCCGTATCTTACAGGAGCTAATTTATTAAACATAGCCATACCTATTGGAGATATACAAAGTTCTCCAACTGTAAGTGCTACATAAGCTATTAATACGAATACTATATTCATTTTAGCACTTCCGTCAAATACACCATTAAGAGTTTTTAATCCTACTATTAATAGTATAAATGCAGATGCTGTTAATATCATTCCTAAAGCCATTTTTGTAGGTATAGAAAGGTCTCCCTGTTTTCTATTTCCTAATTTTATCCAAAGTTTTGCCATTATAGGACCGAATACTACACAAAGTATAGAGTTGTATGCTACAAACCAAGGAACAGGTATTGTAAATCCACCAACTGTTCTATTAACTAAGTCCTTCATAAGTATAGAGAATGACATCTGAGTTTGGAACCATGCAGCCCAGAATAAAACAACAAATATAAATAATATAGCCATAGCAAATATTCTGTTTTTTTCTAATTTTGTTAATGGCTGATGAGCTGATTTTTCTGATTTTTTCTCTTTAGCTTTTTTTCTTCTATCATTTACAGGATATTTTCCAACATCTCCTAATAATTTAGGAGAACCAAATAAAACTATTAACCCTACAATTCCTATTACAACCGCATTTATAAGGAATATATATCTATATCCATAAGATAATATCTGTCCTGATGCTGATATTTCAGCACACCATTTATCAGTTATAAGACCAGCCATTATTGGTCCAAAGAATGCTCCGATATTAATAGCACTATAGAATAACGCATAAGCCGCATCTTTTCTTGTTAAGTCGTCTTTATCATATAACGAACCTACTAGCTGACTTATCTGACTTTTAAAGAATGCACTTGATATAACAAGTATTGAAAAACATCCCCATAAATTAGGTACAGATGGTTTAACAACGAATAAGGCAATATCACCTATTGCATTTACAAAACATGCTAGTATTAAAGACTTTTGAATGCCTAAATAATTATCAGTTATCCAACCACCTACTATTGAACTTAAATAACAAATAGAACTGTATATTGCTATCATAGATGATGCTTTAGCAACACTAAGACCAAGACCATTTTGTGACACATCCGCAGTTAAAAATAGTATGAATATAGAACTAAATGCGTACCCACAATATCCCTGCAATGTCATTGCTGTATTTACCAGCCATAATCCTTTTGGATGTTTCTGTTTTCCTGCATTTTCCATAATAATCCCTCACATTTTCCGAATTTTCTCTTTATTTTAACTATAAAAACCCTATTTGATGATTAAGCAAAACTCTTCTCAAAATTTATTCAATTGTATTTCATAATTATGCATAATTTTCATTAAATACTGAAAAGAAAATGTTTTCTTTCATCGTCATAATAATATCATTCTCATGAAATTATGTCTATATTTTTATTAGTTTTATTTAATATTTTTTTATTATAAATCCCTATAATTTCAAGTATTAAATCATATTTTTATTTTTTACAACAGTATTTTTTCTAATATTTTAAATTTTTCTAAAAATTATTTTTAAAAAATAATTTAATACTATTAAAATTTTATTGTATTCTTTTATTTTTTAAGAAATTTTTTTCTATAATTTTTTCTTATCATTCAATAATTTATTGTATATAATATTAATCATTATTAAAATTTTCTATATACAAATAATTAAATATAGTATAAAAAAAATAAAAAAACTGGTGCAACAAATTAGTTACACCAGTTTCTTTATATAATATTTATCAATCTTATTTGAAGTATCTGTTTAATAATCCTAAGAATGCTTTACCATGTCTAGCTTCATCTTTACACATTTCGTGAACTGTGTCATGTATAGCATCTAATCCTAGTTCTTTAGCTCTCTTAGCTAATTTTAATTTACCATCAGTTGCTCCGTATTCAGCGTCAACTCTTAACTCTAAGTTTTTCTTAGTTGATGGTTCAACTACTTCTCCTAATAATTCAGCAAATTTAGAAGCGTGTTCTGCTTCTTCGAAAGCTATTCTTTTGTAAGCTTCTGCTACTTCTGGATATCCTTCTCTATCTGCCTGTCTTGACATTGCTAAGTACATACCAACTTCTGTACATTCACCAGTAAAGTTAGCTCTTAATCCTTCAACAACTTCTTCATCTACACCTTTAGCAACACCTATTCTATGTTCGTCAGCCCATACTCTTTCTCCGCCCATTTCTTCGAATTTTTCTGGACCTACTTTACAAACTGGACATTCTGCTGGTGCAGTTTCTCCTTCATGTATATATCCACATACTGTACAAACCCATTTTTTCATAATCTTAATCCTCCATAATCTTTAATTTCTAATTTTTATATTCAAATTCTTTTTAAAGAGTTTTGTCTTATCTCTTATGGTATTTATATACCCGGTGATAAATAGCTTAAACATATTTTTTTAAAATTTTTATAAATTTTTTATAATTCTTGTTATTAGCTTAGCAAAATTAGATTTTACTCTTTCAGTTGTTTCTATTACTTCCTCATGATTTAACTTAGTTGCTGATATTCCCGCTGCCATATTTGTTATACAAGATACTGGTTCTAAAAATATATACAAATGTACTCATTTTAGATATTTCGCTCTTATTCTATCTTTTGATAGTTTTAAGTCTTGGTTGAGCCAGTTATCTCAATAAAAATTTTTATCTCGATTATCCCACAACCGTATTTTTTATTTATTTAAAGCATTTTATCTAACCCCCGTCACCGATAAAACATACCCTCTGTTTATCAACAGTTGGATAAACACAAAATATATTTGTGATTAAACAAAATATACTTTTAACCTATTTTCTTTTCTTAATTAGTATAAGTTTTATTAAATATTATTTACTTTATATCAGCAATTCTACTTTCTAGTATTTCCTTAACTTTCTTATAACTTGTAAACATCTTTATTTCTTTATCATATTTTCTATCTAAAATATTTTTACTTGCATTTATATCTGCATGAATTTCTCCACAATATTCACAAACAAATGAATCTCCATTTCTTACACCAAATCTTCCACATTTGCTACAAATTTGGCTTGTATATGCTGGATTTATATATGTAAATTCAATACTATTTAATTGTAATTTATATTCAAGTCTATCTTTTATATAGCCTTTTATCCATCTCGATAATTTTCTTTTTACAGATTTTGGATATCTGTCATCCCAATTTACAAAATCTAAATTTTCCATTACAACTTCCTTAGGCTTTTCTGATTTTATAAATTCATTGATATTTTTATTGATATAAGATTTAACTGTTTCATCGTGTTTATTTTTATTTTTCCTGTATTTTTTCTTTCCTAAATTATTTTTAAGTATGTTCTCTGCTTTCTTAGTGTTACCTTCTTCGAGGTATTTCCTTCTAAGTGCGAAAAATCTGTTTCGATTAGCATTTTTATCACTTAACCTTTCGGTTTCTTTACTTAAATAATAATTCAATTTTTCTCCATACAGATTTCCATTTGATGTTGCGAGTAAGTATCTATAACCTTTATCTATTCCTATAATATTTTCGTTGGTATTTTCCTTTGGTTTCACTTTTAATGGAATATTTATTCTCACTACATTATCTATGATTTTGATTTTAAGTATTTTGTTGTATTTATTTGAATCCCTCAATTTAATCGGTACTCTTTTTCTTGTTTCCATTGAAGATATATAAATATAATTTTCATTTGTGTTATTTTTTGAATATCTATATAAACCTGTATCTATCGAAAAAGAATTTATTTTGTTCGTATAAGGAACTTTTCCTTTATATCGCCTAGTGTATCTTTTTATTAAGTTATTCAAATATTTAATATTTAAGTTTTTACCTTCAAATTTTTTAGGAATATCAAAGTTTATATTATTTAATACGTTATAATAAAGCTTATTTGCTGATAGTATATAATTTATATAATATCTGTCATCAGTAGATAAATGTTCGTTATTATAAGCAGCAGTCCTAATTTTATTTTTTGTATTAGACCAACCAGACTTTATATTTCCAATTGCATCTTGTAATGCTAATTTCCAATATCTACCTGGCAAATCCCATTGTTCATAAAACTTTGTACTTACCCATTCATCTCTGATTTTTCGAGGTTTTTCAATGATTAAAAGACTTTTTATCCCACTATATCTTGAATATACGTAATTTTTAACATTTTTATATTCTCTTCCTATTTTTAATAGTTCTTCAATTTTATAATCATCAACTTCATAGGAATATTGTTTTACAGTTTTAGTTATTGTCTTTCCCATTTACCTCACCTCGATTCTATAACAAATTTTATTTTTCTAATTATATTATATACAAATCGAAGTTATATTATACAAATAATATAAAATATTTTTTAAGTTTTTAAATAAATAAAAAATACGGTCGTTATATCTAAAATACATCCGTATATATTTTTAGAGTGTTCAGTCGGAATCGCTAATTTCCAATCAGTTCTCTTATGAACTTCTTAATATTTCTATTAAGCACAGACTATATCACCATCTAATTTTTTAGATGCTCCCCATTTCCACCACCAATAGCTTGTGATGTA
>NZ_JBLOUI010000043.1:0-18930 GCF_047807365.1 Peptacetobacter sp. AB800
CTAAAAGAGGATTAATAAGTTGCTTAGATTATTATATGAAATTGAACCGCGGAGTGCCGAACGGCACGCTCCGTGGTGTGAGAGGGGCTACAAGTTAGCCCCTACTTAATTATATATCAGAATGAAAGAACTAAAAAATTCTTAAATGTATTAAAAAATAGAGATGAATTAATATAATTAAAAATTTAAAAATAGGCATGAAAAAAGGAACTCGGGGTAAGTTCCTTTTTTCTAGTGTGAAAACTTCCGTAATTTTCACACTAAATTCAATAAACATAAAATATATCCCTTTGAAAGGGTACTGGGAATAGATATATTAACTAACTGGGGTTACCAGGGGGATAACCTTAATTAAATTTTAACAAAAAATCATTAAAAAATCAATGAATATTTATTATAAAGTTAAATAAATATAAATTTGTCAATTAGAGTAAGAAAAATTTAATATTGTATTTATCTATAGATGATAAAATACAAATAGTATATTTGTATAATAATGTATACAAGATTAACGTTTTCTTGTAAAGAATTTAAAATTTATATCTAAATGTTGAAATTTAAACAAATTTAGTATGAAAAAATTTAAAAGGTATAGCATGTAATAACAAAATTATCTATAATAAAATATTATTATATACGCTTTAAAAGATATAAAAATACCTGTAATTATGTTAAAAAAATAACTTTAAAAATGAATTTAATAAGAAGAAATTTAATTGCATTGAAAAAATAAAATTCAAATAAGAAAGTGACAAATATTATAATCATATATTTTTAAAAGTGAAAATATGATATAATTAAATGATATGTTTAAATACTTTTTAAGCGAGGAAAGGTGTTATCAATGGGAATATATTTAGATAATAGTGCGACTACAAAACCATATCAGGAAGTAGTTGATAGTATGGTTAAAGCACTTACAGAAGACTATGAAAACCCATCTGCAGCGCACAGAATGGGTATGAAAATAGAAAAGAATATAAAAGATATAAGAAGAAATATCGCTAAGACTCTTGGAGCTAAGGAAAAAGAGATTGTATTTACTTCTGGTGGAACAGAATGCAACAATATGATTATCAGAAGTTGTGCAAATCTCAATAAGCAGAGAGGAAGACATATAATATCTACTTCTATAGAGCATCCATCTGTTTTAAATACCTTAGAGGACTTAGAAAAAGACGGATTTGAAGTTACATATCTTCCTGTAAATTCTGAAGGAAAGATAAGTATAGAGGATGTAGAGAAGAGTTTAAGAGAAGATACTATTTTAGTGAGCATTATGTTTGTAAATAACGAGGTTGGAAGTATTCAGCCGATAAAGGAAATAGGCAACTTACTAAAAAATAGAAAGAATAAAGTATTTTTCCATGTAGATGCTGTTCAGGGATATGGAAAGGTAGAATTTAGACCATCTAGATACAATATAGATTTTATGAGCGTCAGTGCCCATAAAATACATGGTCCAAAGGGAATAGGATTTATGTATATGAAGGATGGAAATAATTTTAAGCCACTTGTAACTGGTGGAGGTCAGGAAAGTAATTTAAGATCTGGAACAGAAAATGTGCCTGGAATATACGGCATGGGAGCTGCAGTATCAAAATTATTCTCTGATTTAAATGGATCTATAGAAAAAATGAATTCGTTGAAGAATGTTTTAAAAGAAGAGATATTAAAAAATATAGAGGGTGTTAAGATAAATTCTCCGGAAGATGGAGTTTGTCATATATTAAATGTATCTTTTGAAGATGTAAGAGGAGAAGTGCTTTTACATTATCTTGAACAGAAGGAAGTATATGTATCTACAGGTTCTGCTTGTTCATCAAAGAAAAAGGGAAGTCATGTGCTAAATGCTATGGGACTTACATCAGATGAGATAGAAGGAGCAATAAGATTTAGTTTATCTGATATGAATACAGAAGAAGAAATAGTTAAGGCTGTAGAGATATTAAAGGATTCTGTTGAGGATTTAAGAAAGATAATCAGAATAAGAAAATAATTAAAATACAAAGGTTAGAGAAAATATAAAAAAATAATTGAAAAGAGGTGCCGATTTGTACAATATATTAATAGTTAAATACGGAGAAATAGGAGTAAAAGGAAAAAATAGATACCTTTTCGAAAATAAGCTTATAAAAAATATAAAAAATATGCTTAAACCACTAGGTGAATACAATGTTTACAAAGAATACGGAAGAATATACGTTGATGTAAACGACGACGATTATGAAGAAGTAATGGAAGAAGTTAGAAAAGTTTTTGGTATAGTAGGAGTTTGTCCAGGAGTAAAAGCTGAAAAAGACTACGATGTACTAAAAGCTACAGCTTTAAAATTAATCGAAAAGAAAATAGAAGAAGGTGCTAAAACTTTCAAAGTTGAATCAAGAAGAGGAGATAAATCTCTTCCACTTACATCTCAGGAAATGAGTATAGATATTGGTGGATATATACTTTCTAATGTTAAAGACAGAATAAAAGTTGATGTTAGAAATCCAGAAGTTAAAGTTAGATGTGAGTACAGAGAGTTAAATACTATGGTTTATACAGACTCTGTACCAGGTTATGGTGGATTACCAATGGGAACTGCTGGTAAAGCTATGTCACTTCTTTCAGGTGGTATAGACAGCCCAGTAGCTACTTGGATGGTTGCTAAGAGAGGTATGGATATAGAATGTATCCACTTCCACACATATCCATTCACTAGTGAAAGATCTAGAGAAAAAGTTTTAGACTTAGCTAGAACTCTTTCAAGATACTGTGGACCAATAAAAGTACATTGCTGTAATATACTTGAGATAGAAAAAGAAATAACTGAAAAATTAAATAGAGAAGAAACTACTATACATTCAAGAAGATTTATGATGATGATAACTCAGAGATTAGCTGAGCAGAGACATTGTCAGGCTATAGTTACAGGTGAAAGTATAGGGCAGGTTGCATCTCAGACTATATACGGATTAACTTGTACTAATGCAGTTTGTAGTTTACCAGTATTTAGACCGCTTATAGCTATGGATAAATCTGATATAATTGATATAGCTCAAGAAATAGGTACTTATGACATATCTATAGTTCCAGAAGAAGATTGCTGTAGTGTATTTGCTCCTAAGAAACCTATAACAAAACCTAAATTAGAAAGAATAGAAAAATCAGAAGAAAAATTAGATATAGAAGCACTTATAGAAGGTGCTATGGCAACTATTGAAACAATAGTTTGCGAAGTAGAATAATATAAAAATAAAAGACTCATCGTCCAAAGTTAATTGGATTGATGAGTCTTTTTGTAATTATTTAAAAGAAACTAAATCTTTAACTTCTAATCTTTCTGGAGCAGCTTTAGCTTCACCATCTCTGTATCCAACAGCTACAAGTGCCATTACATTTTCTTCTTCTGGAATTTCGCATATTTCTTTAACTTTTTTATCGTCAAATATTCCAAGAACAACACTTCCAACACCTTCATTATAAGCAGATAAGCAGAATGTCTGACAAGCTATACCTGCATCAAATACTTCCCAACGGTCTTCTTTAGAAGTAGAGAAGCTACCATCTTCTTCGTATCCGCTTTTTTTACCTACAGCAGTAAGTACTACTAGAGCAGGAGCTCTTTTTATTGTTTTCTCGTTAAATACAAAGTTCATAACAGCTTCTTCAGCTACTTTAGTTTTTATATCAGTATCTTCTATTATATGATATCTTGCAGTCTGAGAATTTTTCCATGATGGAGCAAATCTAGCTAATTCAATTATTTTTTCAAAAGTTTCATGAGAAATCTTTTCTTCAGTAAATTTTCTGACACTTCTTCTTTCTTTTACACAGTTTTCAAAGTTCATATGAATATCCCCTCTCTATTTTAAATATATAATTGTTTACTTCTAATTATAATTATATTATAAATTTCTGATAAAAACTATTATTATAGATATAAAAAATCCCCAACCAAAAGTAGATTGGGGATTAAAATTAATCAAATTTGTTGTATACTTCGACACCATATTTTTCTATGATATCTTTAGCTCTTTTTACATCTTCATCCTCAGCCTGAGGAACTCCCTCAAGAGGATATTTTAGTCCAAGTTCTTCCCATTTGTGAACACCTAAAGTGTGATAAGGAAGGATTTCAAAACGGTCTACATTGTGTAGAGTAGATACAAATTCACCCATTTTGTTTAGGTTTTCTTCTGAATCTGTAACCCCAGGAACAAGAACATGTCTTATCCAAACAGGGATGTTTTTTTCATCAAGATATCTAGCAAATTCTATAGCTGAATTTATATCGATTCCAGCAAGTGATTTTGCATCTTCAGGAATCATATGTTTTAGATCTAAAAGAACTGTGTCGGTTAGTTCTAGTATATGTGCTATATCAGTTGCTTTAGTGCATCCTGATGTATCTAAACAAGTATTTAATCCGTTTTTCTTTGCTTCTTTAAATAATTCATATAAGAATTCAGGCTGTGCAGTAGCTTCACCACCAGAGGCAGTAAGTCCACCACCAGAAAACTCCATATATGTTTTATATTTTAAAGCATCTTGAACTACTTCTTCAGCTGTCTTTTCAGTACCGCCATTTTTATTCCATGTATCTCTATTATGACAGTATTTACATCTTAAAGGGCAACCCTGTAAAAAGACTATATATCTTATTCCGGGACCGTCTACGGTCCCGAAAGTTTCTATTGAATGTATTCTACCTTTTACCATTTAAACCAAGCCTTTCTGCCAATCAGAAAGGATAAGTTGTTTCTGATTAAGCCATTTTGTTGTGGAATGTTCTGTTTATAACGTCTAACTGCTGTTCTCTAGTTAATTTTATGAAGTTAACTGCGTATCCAGAAACCCTAACTGTTAACTGTGGGTATTTTTCTGGGTGTTCCATAGCATCTTCAAGAGTAGCTCTGTCAAATACGTTAACATTTAGGTGATGAGCTCTCTGAGCAAAGTATCCATCTAACATAGCTGAAAGGTTAGTTACTCTTTCGTCCATGTCTTTACCTAAAGATTTTGGTACTATTGAGAATGTATTTGATATACCATCCTGAGAATATTCGTATGGAAGTTTAGCAACTGAAGCTAGAGAAGCTAAAGCACCGCTGTTATCTCTTCCGTGCATTGGGTTAGCACCTGGAGCAAATGGTTCACCAGCTCTTCTTCCGTCTGGAGTGTTACCAGTTTTCTTACCGTAAACAACGTTTGAAGTTATTGTTAATATTGACTGAGTTGGGTAAGAGTTTCTGTAAGTTTTGTTTTTCTTTATTTTTTCCATAACGTCTTTAACTATGAATACAGCTATTTCATCAGCTCTATCATCGTTGTTTCCGTATTTTGGATAATCTCCTTCAACTTCGAAGTCAACTGCTATTCCGTCTTCGTTTCTTATAGTTTTAACTTTAGCGTATTTTATAGCTGATAATGAGTCAACACAAACTGATAAACCAGCCATACCACAAGCCATAGTTCTAAATACATCTCTATCATGAAGAGCCATTTCTAGTGCTTCATAAGAGTATTTATCGTGCATGTAATGTATAACATTTAATGTATTTACATATAATTTTGCTAACCAATCAGTGAATAAGTCGAATTTTGACATTACTTCATCGTAATCTAAGTATTCAGAAGTTATTGGTTCGAATTTAGGTCCTACCTGAGCACCTGATTTTTCATCAACCCCACCGTTTATAGAGTAAAGTAGAGTTTTAGCTACGTTAACTCTTGCTCCGAAGAACTGCATCTGTTTACCTATTCTCATTGCAGATACACAGCAAGCTATACCGTAGTCATCTCCCCAGTATTCTCTCATTAAGTCATCATTTTCGTACTGTATTGAACTAGTGTCTATAGATACTTTTGAGCAGAAATCTTTGAATCCCTGAGGAAGTCTAGTAGACCAAAGTACTGTTAAGTTTGGTTCTGGTGATGGTCCAAGAGTGTAAAGAGTGTTAAGAACTCTGAATGAGTTTTTAGTTACTAATGTTCTACCATCTATTCCCATACCACCTATTGATTCAGTTACCCAAGTTGGGTCTCCTGAGAATAATTCATTGTATTCTGGAGTTCTAAGGAATCTAACCATTCTTAATTTCATAACAAAGTGGTCCATTAATTCCTGTATTTCTTCTTCTGTTATTGTTCCAGCTTTTAAATCTCTTTCAAAGTATATATCAAGGAAAGTAGAAGTTCTACCTAATGACATTGCAGCACCATTCTGATCTTTAACTGCTGCAAGATATCCGAAGTATAACCACTGAACAGCTTCTTTTGAGTTTTCAGCTGGTCTAGATATATCAAATCCGTAGCTTTCACCCATTCTTTTTAATGCTTCTAAAGCGTTTATCTGTTCAGATATTTCTTCTCTTAATCTTATTGTATCTTCATCTATTGTTGATAGCTCTAAAGAATCTTTCTGAGCCATTTTGTCTTCTATTAATTTGTCTACACCGTAAAGAGCAACTCTTCTGTAGTCTCCTATTATTCTACCTCTTCCGTAAGCATCTGGAAGACCAGTTATTATACCAGATTTTCTGCATGCTCTCATTTCTTTAGTATAAGCATCGAAAACACCCTGGTTGTGAGTTTTTCTATATTTAGTGAATATTTTAGATACTTCTGGATCTAATTCATATCCATAAGCTTTACAAGAATTTTCTACCATTCTTATACCACCGTAAGGCATTATAGCTCTTTTTAAAGGAGCATCTGTCTGAAGCCCTACTATCTGTTCTAACTCTTTGTCTATGTATCCTGGTTTGTAAGCATCTATTGCTGTTATAGTTGTAGTGTCAACATCAAGAGTTCCACCATTAGCTATTTCTTTTTTACAAAGATCAGCAACTTCATCCCATAATTTTTTAGTTCTTTCTGATTCTCCTGCTAAGAAAGAAGCATCTCCTTCATAAGGAGTGTAGTTTAACTGGATAAAATCTCTAACGTCTATTTCTTTATTCCAGTTTCCAGTTTTAAAACCATTCCAAGCTGTAGTCATTTGGTTACCTCCGTAATAAAAAAATTATATAAAAAATAAAATAATCTGCAATTGTTATATTACCATAAATTTTACATATTGTATACACGAAAATACAAATATTTTTATATATTTTTTGAAAAATGTTTACATTATATATAGAAAAAAGTGATATATATAGTAAAAATATATATAATTTCAGAAAACTCTGATTTTGATTATAAAAAAATATATAAGTATAAAAATAAAATTATCTGCATAAAATATGATTTTTATTTAGTAATAATAACATTGCTTATGATATACCCCTTTTAAAAAAGACTCAAACAGAAATAAATAAAAATGATAAAAGATATCAAATAATAATATGTTATATCTGATTAAAAAAACAAAAATAAGACCTAAAAAATAATAAAAAAATAATATTCGATACATTTCGAACTATGTGAAAAACATTTTTTCTAGATGCTTGAGAGTGTTATACGAAAGTTTATTTTGACGTTTTAGGTTTACATAAGTTCTGTAAGGGTATATAATAGAAAAGTTAGTATTTAGATTAGAGACGGAAAGGAATTATTTATGGAAATAAAAAGATTTGAAGATTTAGACATAAATCAGAATATAAAGAAAGCAATAGCTGAAATGGGGTTTGAAGAGCCATCTCCAATACAGGCAAAGTCAATACCAGTAATATTAGAAGGTAAAGATGTAATAGGACAGGCTCAGACAGGTACAGGTAAAACTGCAGCCTTCTCAATTCCTATACTTGAAAAGATAGATCCAAATGATAGATCACTTCAGGCTATAGTACTTTGTCCTACAAGAGAGCTTGCTATACAGGTATCTCAGGAAATAAGAAAACTTGCAAAATACATGCAGGGAATAAAAACTCTTCCAATATATGGAGGACAGCCTATAGATAGACAGATAAAGGCTTTAAAAGGCGGTGTACAGGTTATAATCGGTACTCCAGGACGTACTATAGACCATATAAAAAGAAAAACAATAAAACCAGGAAATGTTAAGATGGTCGTACTTGATGAAGCAGATGAAATGCTAGACATGGGATTCAGAGAAGATATAGAAACTATTCTAGAAAATGTTCCAGAAGAAAGACAGACTACATTCTTCTCAGCTACTATGCCAAAAGCAATACTTGAGCTTACTAAAAAATATCAGAACGAACCAGAACATATAAAAGTTGTTAGAAAAGAATTAACTGTTGAAAATATAAAACAGTACTACATAGAAACAAGATCTTCTAATAAAATAGAAGTTTTATCAAGATTAATAGATGTTTATAATCCAAAGCTTTCTGTAGTTTTCTGTAATACAAAAAAAGGTGCGGACGAACTTGTAGGTGAATTACAGGGTAGAGGATACTTTGCAGATGCATTACATGGAGATTTAAAACAGGTACAGAGAGATATCGTAATGGATAAATTCAGAAATGGTACTATAGATATACTAGTTGCTACAGACGTTGCAGCTAGAGGTATAGACGTTGATGATGTTGAATGCGTATTCAACTTCGATTTACCACAGGACGAAGAGTACTACGTTCATAGAATAGGTAGAACTGGTAGAGCTGGTAGAGAAGGTCTTTCATTCTCATTCGTATACGGAAGAGATATGAGAAAAATGAAAGATATAGAAAGATACACTAAATCAAAACTTGAAAAACATCCAATACCTACAGTAGGCGATGTTGAAGAGAAAAAGGTTGGAGCATTCTTTGAAGAAGTTAAGAGAGTTGCCAACGAAGGAAAACTTGCTAAACAGATACAGTGGTTAGAAAACTTCTGTGAAAATGAAGATGTAGACTATTCAATGGTTGATATAGCTGCAGCACTTCTTAAATTAGCTATGGGTGAAGAAGAAAAAGAAGAAATAGTAGAAGAAAAACCTAAGAAAAACAGAAGAAGAGAAGAATCTTCAGGTGCCAAAGATGGTATGGTAAGATTATTCATAAATGTTGGTAAAAAACAGAGAGTACAGGCTAAGGATATACTTGGCGCAATAGCTGGGGAAGCTGGAATACCAGGAAAAACAATAGGTACTATAGATATATATGACAAATTTACATTTGTTGAAGTTCCTAAGAAAAAAGCAAAAACAGTAATAGAAAAAATGAAAAATAAAAAAATAAAAGGAAACAAATTAAACATAGAAAAAGCTAATAAAAAGAAAAAATAATTAGCAATTAAAAAATTACAATAATAAAAAAGAAAAATAAAAAAACTTATATCAAAATATTAACATTAAAAAAGCTGTTGCAAATCGTACAACAGCTTTTTATTTTTTTATTTGTTTTTTTAAAATTAGTTACCTTCTCCAGTATTATCGCCGGTATTACCACCATTATCAGGAGTATTATTTCCTCCATTGTTATTATTGGTATTATTATCTCCAGCGTTGTTATCAGAAGGATTATTATTGTTGTTACTATTATTGTTATTATCATTATTTTCAGAGTTTCCGTTATTTCCTCCGCCAGAGTTACCACCAGCATTACCACCAGCATTACCACCAGCATTACCAGTTGTATTATTCTGATTTTCTGCAGCAGTATCTTCTTTCTTTTCTGTAGAAGGAGCTGTAGTTACTCTAGTAGCGCTAGTACCATCTATAAACGCGGCATTAGAACCAGAAGATGATGCTCCTCCATCCTGAAGATTTATTTTAGTGAAGTATATTCCCTCTGGTTTATCAAAGTCTTTTTTCTCTAAATTCCGGTGAATTTTAGTCATTATTTTCTGCCAAAGTAGAACAGAAGAAGTACTTCCTCCACCTATATTTCTAGTTTTAACTATTTTACCTTCAGCATCTCTTACACCTGCATCGTCAGCTATATATGTAGCACCAACATAGTATGGTGTATATCCAACAAACCAAGCTTCTTTAGAGCTGTTTGTTGTACCTGTTTTACCAGCTGTAGGCATTCCATTTGGAAGAGCTGCTTTTTTAGCAGTACCTTCATTTACAACAGCTTTTAACATGTCTGTCATAACATATGCAACCTGAGGATCGACAACTCTTTTCTTTTCTGGATTGCTATCTACAATTGACTGATGGTCAAATGATTCTATACTAGTAAATATTGTAGGCTCTATATACTGACCTCCATTAGCTAATGCACCATAAGCAGTCGCCATTTCAAGTGGAGATATACCATAAGTTAAACCTCCAAGTGTAAGTGCAGGGAAACGTCTATCTGTATTATTAGAATCTGTAGTAGCCTTATTATCTGCAAGTGATGTTATACCAAAGTTTTTAAGGTAATCTATCATAACATCAACACAGTCGTCATATGAATCACCAAGAAGCTCAGCAACTTTAACTGCAACTGTATTAGAAGATTTAGCTAAACCTAATCTTAAACTCATAGAACCACCACCAGCAGTAGTAGTTTTTGGATTCCATTTTCTATTTTCTTCAAATCTATATCCACCTCTGGCATCACTAAAAGCAGTTGCCTGTGTAATAGACATAGTATCTATTGCAGGAGTGTATATTGCAAGAGGTTTTATAGTAGAACCAGGCTGTCTAGGAGTAGTAGCTCTGTTTAGAGTTTTTCTACCAGATATATTTCTACCACCAACAAGCCCTTTTATCTGACCATTTCTGTAATCTATTATTACTGTAGCTGACTGTGGCTGAAGAACGCCATCAGGACCTACAATATTTCCAGGAAAGTTATTTGTATTTTTGTATTCAGATTCAATAGCTTCCTGTATTTTAGGGTCTATTGTAGTATTTATTATAAGACCGCCGTTGTAGTACATATTTTCAGCTTCTTCTCTAGTATTACCCTGATCTATAAGTGCAGAAATAACTTTGTTTTCTATTAAATCTTCTACAGAGTTAGAAACCTTATTAGATTCTTCAGGTAATTTTATAACTATTTCTTCAGCTAAAGCTTCAGTATATTCCTTCTGAGTAATGTACCCTAATTCTTTCATTTTAGCAAGAACAGTTTCCTGTCTTTCTTTAGCGTCTGGGTTATTTACAGCTTTTCTTATAACGATAGATGCTGTTTTAGCCTGTTTGTAAGTTCCTTCGTTTATAAGTCCCCATTCGTATAATTTATCTACCATTTTTAACTCAGCTTCAGTAGGTTCATCGAAGTCATCATCTTCAGTATTTACAAAAGTAAGTATACGATGGTCTAAATCTTCTTTTGTTTCAGTTCCATCTAACTTAGCACTCTTATAAGCTGAGTATTTTGAAGGGTTTTTAGTTGAACCAGCAAGAAGCGCAGATTCAGCTAAAGTAAGATCTTTTGCAGATTTATCAAAATATCCTCTAGCTCCGGCCTCGGCACCAGTTAAACCTTTACCAACGAAGAAGTTGTTTAAATATAATTCAAGTATATCGTCTTTTTTAAGCTTTTTATCCATCTCAATAGCGTAATACATATCTTTTATTTTACGAGACATTGTTTGCTCAGTACTAGTTAAAAGCATCTTAGATACCTGCATAGTTATAGTAGAACCACCCTGCCTTTTACCAAAAAGTCTCATAACAACAGATCTTGCCAGACCTTTAGGATCGACACCTCCATGTTGGTAGAAACGCTCATCTTCTATAGATACTATAGCTTTTTTAAGATAAGGAGACATCTGTGATAGTGGAACAGGGGTCTTCTTATTTACACTAGGTGCAGTAGACATTTTTTCTCCATTTGAGTATAAAAGTGTAGTAGTTACATAAGTTCTTTTGTTTAAATCAGCAAGTGTAACAGGTTTAACATCTCTAAGTGATGAAAACACTAAACCACCGGCAGCTGCACCTAATACAACAAATAGAACTAGGCATGTCATACCAAATACTTTCACCTTAGAAAGTTTTCTTTTTTTCTTACCAGATGGAACTCTTCTTTTTCTTTTTACATTTGAAGAAGATGAATTCCTAACACTTCTAGATGAACTGCTAGAACCTCTACTACTATTTGAAGAAGAGCTACTACTGCTAGCTCTAGTAGCAGAAGAATTTCTAACAGACGTCTTTGAAGAAGAACTTGAAGAAGAGGCCTTTCTCCTTCTTATTTTATTATCACTATTATTGTCGTTTTTCATAAGTAGTGTACCTCCTTATTCTAAGACATTATTATAACACAAATCTAAAATGTTGGGTATTCTTACAGAAAAACAAATAAAGTGTGTGGAAGTCTTGAAATAAAGCGAAAAAAAATATATTATAATGTAAGTCGGCAATTATTGCTTACAATTATATGTGAATATAAAAATTGATATAAAAAATAAAAAAAGTATTTAGAGGAGGAAAAATGTTAGTAGTTGAAAATGTTAGCCATGGATTTGGCGCTAGGGTAATACTTGAGAACGTATCATTCAGAATAAGAAAAGGTGAGCATATAGCACTAGTAGGTGCTAATGGTGAAGGAAAGTCGAGCTTCCTTAATATAATAACTAAAAAATTAATGCCAGATGCAGGTAATATAAAATGGTCGTCAAGGGTTACAGTTGGTTATTTAGATCAGCACACAGTACTTGGAAAAGGAAAAACAATAAGAGAGGTTTTAAGAGAGGCATTCCAGCATATGTTCGATTTAGAGCAGGAAATGCTACAGATGTACGAAAAAATGGGAGATGCATCTGATGAAGAAATGGCTGCACTTATGGAAGATACTGCTGAAATACAGACAATACTTGAACATAGTGGATTCTATACAATAGATGCAAAAATACAGGAGGTTGCAAATGGACTAGGACTTGGAGAAATAGGACTAGACAGAGATGTAACTGACCTTAGTGGTGGGCAGAGAACAAAAGTACTTTTAACTAAGTTACTTCTTGAAAACCCAACAATATTAATATTAGACGAGCCTACAAACTACTTAGATGAAGAGCACATAGTATGGCTTACTAGATATCTACAGGAATACGAAAATGCATTCGTACTAGTTTCTCACGACATAAGCTTCATAAATGATACTTGTAACGTTGTTTACCACCTTGAAAATGGTGAATTAAACAGATATAAAGGAAACTACGATGAATTTGAAAGATTAAACGAAATCAAGAAAAGACAGGAAGAACAGGCTTATGAAAAACAGGTTAAAGAAAGAGAAAAACTTGAAGATTTCATAGCAAGAAACAAAGCTAGAGTTGCAACAAGAGGTATGGCAAATTCAAGACAGAAACAGCTTGATAAAATGGAAATACTTGAAAGACCAAAAGAAAAAATAAAACCTACATTCAACTTTAGAAATGCTAGAGCAGCAGGAAAAATAATATTTGAAACTAAGGATCTTGTATTAGGGTACAATGAACCTCTTACAAAACCACTTAACTTCCAGCTTGAAAGAGGTAAAAAAATAGCTCTAAAGGGTATGAATGGTATAGGTAAATCTACACTATTAAAAACTCTTTTAGGTATGATAAAACCTTATGATGGGGAAGTTAAACTAGGGGATTATTTAGAAGTAGGATACTTTGAACAGGAAAGTTCAACAGAAAATAACAATACTGCTATGGACGAAATATGGCAGGAATATCCAGGTCTTACAAACTATGAAGTAAGACAGGCTCTTGCAAAATGTGGATTAACTAATGAGCATATAACTAGCTTAGTAAGAGTACTTAGTGGGGGAGAAGCAGCAAAAGTTAGATTATGTAAGATAATGTTAAAAGACATAAACTTCCTAGTACTTGACGAACCTACTAACCACCTTGATGTGGATGCTAAGGAAGAGCTTAAAAAAGCAATAAAAGAATTCAAGGGAACAGTGCTTTTAGTATCTCATGAACCAGAATTCTACATGGACTTTGTAGATGATGTATGGAATATAGAGGACTTCACTACAAAAATAGTTTAATAAAAAAATAGAGATTAAAAACTAACTAAAACCTGGGTGATAATATGAAAAAGGTATTTATGAATATATGCTCTTTTTTAGTTACTATAGCTATAATTTCTACGGCTGCTGTAACTGCATTGAATTTTAGAGAAATATATTATATTGATGTATATAGACTAGATATTCCGGAAATGTCTGGATATACTGAACAAGAAATAATTGAAAACTACAATTATTTAATAGACTATAATACTAGTTTTGATGATAAAGAATTTAAATTGCCAAGTATGAAATTCTCGAGAGAAGGTAAGATACATTTTGAAGAAGTTAGAAATATATTTCACTCATTATACTACATAATGGGAATCGGGTTGTTAGCATTTATAGCTATTATTTATGAAGCATTTAAGGGAAGAACAAAACCTCTTAAAAATGTACTAAAGATGTTAATAATTCTTCCAGTTATTGTTGCAATACCGATGATGGTGGCTTTTGACAAGGTATTTGTACTTTTCCATAAGATAATGTTTAGAAATGACTACTGGATATTTGACCCAGTACTTGATCCAGTAATAAATATACTTCCAGAAGAATTTTTCTATCACGAGGCATTACTTATCGTCAGTCTAACTGTGATTATGTGGATAGCATTGCTTATAGCATATAGAATTTTTTCAGATAGAGTGGAAAAACAGAGCTAAATTTAGTAAAAATATAAAAATTGTTGATAAAAAATGGGACTGTTGTATAAACTACAACAGTCCTTTTATTATGTATTTACAAAAATAAAAATTTATTTCTTTCTAGCAAGTTCAGATATTTCGCTAAATTTTTTTATTATATAATCAAAGTTCTTTTTATTATGTGGCAACATACAGTTGCTACAGTCTTTTATTCCTTTTTCTGTGTATTTAAAATTTCCACCGCAGTTTTCTCCTAAAGCATAAAGTGGACAGTAGCAGAATAAGCAGTTGAACTCATCTGGTTTGTCTGTTTTATGACATGGAAAAAATTCACAGCTTTTGTGGCAGAAAAACTTATAATTTTCGCTCATAATATCCTCCTAATTAATTTATAAGATAATAATTATTATAGATTTAAAGTTTGATAATTTACAACGCTATTTTATAAATTTGTTGACATTTTATACTATCATAATATATACTTATCTTAATTTTGAAAATGGAAGGAGGCTTACGAATGTTCATTTTTGTACGCTAATAAACAACAAAAGTCGGTTTACCGCTCTACTCTGTAGGGATTTTTTGTCGTGCGTACATATGCTACACGTAAGTCAGATATTATATGATTATTGATTTTGTAGTACTATATTAGATAATTTAGTATACAAGAGTATCATATTTTTTAGCGTGTCTTTTATGATGCAGGTAAATACCCTTTGTGGAGCATTTACCTGCTTTTTTGTTGTTAAAAATTACAATAAAAATAAAGGATAAAATTTACATAGCTAATTTAAAAATTAGACTAAAAGAGGAGGTAAATAATGGCTAAAAAAGAAACTGTAACTAAAGAAGATTTATTAAATATTATTGATTTATTAGAAACTACTAAAATTACGTATTGGATTGATGGTGGTTGGGGAGTTGATTTATTATTGGGTAAACAAACAAGAGATCATAGAGATATAGATATTAATTTTGATGCAAAATTTACAGATGAATTAATAGAATTTCTTTTAAGTAAAGGATACAAAATAGATACAGATTGGCTTCCAGCTAGAATGGAGTTATATAGTGAAAAATATGGATATTTAGACATACATCCATTTATTTTAAATGAAGATGGAACGTCAAAACAAGCTGATTTAGAAGGTGGTTGGTATGAATTTGAAAAAGATTATTTTAGTAGTGTAAACTTTGAAAATAGAATAATCCCATGTATATCTTTAAAAGGACAACTTATTTTTCATTCAGGATATGAATTGAGGGAAAAAGATATACACGATATAGATATTCTTAAAAGTTTATAATATATATTATATAAAGCTTAATATATATTTATATGGAGATTATAAATATAGTAGTAATAATTTTTTTAGGATATAATATAATTAAATTTAATTATTTGCTAAAAGAATAAACAAAGATAATTAAGGAGGAAATTATGACGACTGAATTAGATATAAATTTACATGAACAGGTAGTTGAGAGAGCACTTCTTGTTGGAATGAACATAACTACTGTATCAAAAAGAATGGACGATATAGACATAAATGATTCTATGGAGGAATTAAAAGAACTAGCAAAGGCAGCAGGTGCGGAGGTAGTTGGATCTGTAATACAGAATAGACCTGCTGTAGATGCAGCATATTACATAGGAAAAGGTAAGGTTGAAGAAATAAAAGGTTACTGCGAAGGACTTGATGCAACTTTAATAATATTTAACGACGAGTTATCAGGTGCTCAGACTAGAAATATAGAAGATCTTACAGGAATAAAAACTATAGATAGAACAACTCTAATCCTTGATATATTTGCACAGAGAGCTAAGAGTAAAGAAGGTAAACTTCAGGTAGAATTAGCCCAGTTAAAATACAGACTACCTAGACTTTATGGAATGGGTGGATCTATGAGTAGAACTGGTGCAGGTATAGGTACAAGAGGACCAGGGGAACAGAAGCTTGAAATAGACAAAAGACACATATTAAATAGAGCTGCGGATATAAGAGCAGAACTAAAACTAGTTAAGAAAAATAGGGAAACTCAGAGAAATCAGAGAAAGAAATCTAATATACCTATAGTGGCATTAGTAGGATATACAAATGCTGGTAAATCAACACTACTAAACGAACTTATAAAAACTCATAAAGACTACGAATGTGAAAAAGAGGTATTTGTAAAAGATATGCTTTTCGCTACACTAGATGTAACTTTAAGAAAAGCAGTACTTCCAAATAAGAGAGATTTCTTAGTAGTAGATACAGTTGGGTTTGTAAGTAAGCTACCACATGACTTAGTAGATGCATTTAAATCTACACTAGAAGAAGTTAATTATGCAGATTTAATACTACATGTAATAGATGCAACAAATGACAGCTACGAAATCCAGAAAAAGACTACAGAAAAAGTATTAAAAGAACTTGGAGCTGACGATAAAAAGACTATACTTGTGTACAATAAAGTAGATAAACTAGAACTTGATATATATCCAAAGAATCAAGATGATGTTGTATACATATCTGCAAAACAGGGAATAAATATGGACAAACTGCTTAATATGATAGAAAAAGCGGTTATGGAAAATACTTACGACGTAGAGCTTTTAATTCCTTATGATAGAGGAGATATATTCAGCAAATGTAAGGACAAGTACAACATAGATGAATTTGAATATCTTGGAGAGGGAACTAAGTTTAGAGTTGCTCTTGATGAAGAGGACTTTGGAAAATACAAAGAATATATTGTAGAAAAATAAATTTACTTGAGATTGGGATGATTATATGGAGATAAGCTGGGAAAATATTGATGAGCTTGAGGATTATCAGATAACCTATCTTTTGTATAAAGAATCTTTAAACGTAAATCAGATTGCAAAGGTTAGAAATCTATCTCCTCAAGATATAGCTGATCATTTAATAAAAATTCAGGTTGAAAAAAGAGAAGAAGATAGAAAAAAGGATACCCTTGAATTATATCTAACATTAAATAAAGAGGAAAGGTTAGAGTATTTGGAGCAGCTAGACTCAGATGAGTTAACGTATTTTAAGCGAAAAATACTCAGACTTATCCCTATCGAAAAAGATATACGAAATCTTATGATTTTAGCATGGACTGTTGGAGAGATAGGAGATGCGGAGTTTTTAGATTTTTTAGAAGGTCTATCTAACCATGAAAATGGAGATATGAAAAAAGTAGCAAATACAGCTATTAAAAAAATAAAAAATAAATCAAAAGAATCCAATAAAAGTGAAAAAGATAAAAAGCTTGAAGAAAATAAACCGATTAATCTAAATGAAAAAAAATTTGATAACAATAATGAAAATAAGGATGAATTACAAAGTTTTTTAGGTTTAGATAAAAATAAAAGACTTGATTTTTTAGATAGATTAAAACCGGAAAAAATGATATACTTTAAGAGAAAGGTGTACAAACGTATTCTTACAGAATATAACACAGAAGATTTAATTGTTCTGATTTGGACAACTGGAGAATTAAAGGATGATAAGTTTTTATCAATTTTGCATAATCTCACTGAACATAGAAATTCCGATGTCAGAAGAATTACATATTCTGCAATCAGAAAGATTGGTTCACCTAAGAGTCGAGAGGTTTTAGAATTAGGACTTCTTGATTCAAATCCACAGACTAGACAGTACTGTGCTAAGGCTCTTTTAAAAGTTGGTAATGGACATAGTCTAAATATATTGAGAAATCTATATAGAGCAAGACAAGGTGTCGAAAAAGATTATGTACTTCGTGCATATAGAGAAGCGATAATCGAGTTAGAAAAGTCAGTTTAAGTTCTGACAATTATATTTTTCAAATCATACGCAGGTGCGTATATTTATAGGAGGGATTCAATATGATAGTAAGACGTTGTGCAGGTGGTGTGGTATTCCACGCAAATCAGGTGTTATTAGTGAAAAATGACAGAGGTGAATGGACTCTTCCAAAAGGAAAAATATCTGGAATGTACATGGCTCAGGAGAGCGCTATAGCAAGAGTAAAAGATGAAACTGGTATAGATGCAAAATTACTAGATATAGCTGGAGATACTATATATGAGTTCTTCTCAAGAAGTAGACAGCAGAGAGTTTGTAATGCCATAAACTGGTTTATAATGGACGCTCCTAACACAGAATGCAAAATAAGTTCTGAATTTTTAGAAGGCGGATTCTACAAAGTTAAAGATGCTCTTGAAATGTTAAATCATAACAAAGAAAAATCTTTAGTTGAAATCTCATACAAAAAATATAAAGAAGTAAAGAAAATAGTAGACTAATCATATCTAACCGAAAGGCTGATATCAACTTTGAAGCGGAAAACTACCACGCAGTTGCGTGGTAGTTTTTTTGTATGTAGAAAACCCCCAGTTAGACTGGGGGTTCAGTAAAGCTTTTAGCTTTGAGTCTTTAATAAAAAAGCTCCTTTTGATAAGATATAATTGCGGTCCGCCAACTGCAAAA
>NZ_JBLOUI010000044.1:0-18610 GCF_047807365.1 Peptacetobacter sp. AB800
TGTTAGGTTTATTTGTTGTGCAATTTTTTAAAATTTTTGAAATCAAGTTTAACCCATCGATTTATTTTTTGTTTCGAGAGTATTTTTTTCATATCAAGTTAACAAAACCAAAATATATTATCGTATGTGATTTTAAACATTTATTTTAGTTGACATAATTTTATTATGTATAACTATCCATATAATTTTATGTACTATCTAAGTTTTATTCAATTAATTTATCTGTTTTTAAATATTTTCACTAAAAATATCGCCATTCCCCCAAAAACTAATACTAAAAATATAAATATAGACATACTATGCAAGTTTCCTCCACCTATTGATTGAAATGTCATGTATGAGAAATATATCATAATCATCATTTTTAGGTATGTTTGCATATTTCTAAGATTTGTATATACTCTTTCCCGATTTTCCTCAGTTATTTGTACTCCTGTATTCCATATGTTTGGAAATCTCTCAAGTACAGACATCATTGTAAACAATAGTATCTGCACAACAATAAGTATCCATATCGAATTTTTAGATGAATATTTGTCTATTTCTCCAGCGATATTATAGTGCCCTGGAATCATATCTGGAATGTTTTTCCACGTTATTATTACGTATAACACTATCCCAACAACAGACAGTAGACTTATTAAGTTTGCTATTTTGCTAAAAGTTGTCTTTTTACCGTATAAACTCTCATCTACTACTCTCTTAATCATAAAAATCACCTTGCTTTAATTTCAATTAAAAAACTTAAAAAGTTATTCTCATCTGGTACCATAATGCTCCACCATGCTCAGAGCACGAAACTCCCTCATTCTCAAATCCAAATTTAGCGTAATAATGAAGCTTAGCTTCCTTGCAAGTAAGCACTAATCCTTTTTTACCTTCTTTTCTACAATCCTCTATTGCTCTTTCTAGTAACATGCCTGCACACCCTTTTCTTCTATACTCTGGTAAAGTTGCCACACCAAAAATCATCTGCCAATCTCCATTTTCATCGTGTAAAGACGCATCTGCAAACATCTCATCTACTAAATCCGTATCATTTGTAACCATTCCATTTACAAAACTTACAAGCTTATCCCCGTCGTATAAAAGCCAAAATCTATCTGCAAAATGGTTTAATCTCTTTTCAAAAGACTCCTCACTAGCTGCTTCAGCCTCTGGAAAACATGCAGCCTCAACATCTGCAATATCTCTTAAATCTTCTATAGTAGCTTTTCTAATAATCATAATAACATCCTCTCTCTAATTAATTTATTTCTTAAAATCAAATAATTTCAGTCTTTTAAATTTTTTAATATAATTTCTAAAAATCAAAAACTTTCTTTAAATAAATTATACCAAATTTAAAACATTCTTTCACAAAATATTTTCTAAAAATTCTTAAGATATTAGCATTATCAGGAAAAGATATTTTCAATGAAGATAAATAAATATAATATAACTTAAATCATTCTAAAAAACTATATATAATAAGCAAAAATCGCCTAAAATATTGAATTCATTTAAAAACCTAATTAACATAAATCATCTCATTGACAAGCTGAAATACCGAGGTATATACTGAAAATATAGAAAAGTGAATCAGATTCTCTTTTTATTCAATGCCTGCTTTATGAGCTAAATCTAGCAATATTTCTCTGGTTGTAACCTCATCAAAATACAAATTTTGATTAAGAATACTACCTGATGCATAAGCATTTATAATTGCATGAATAGTACTTGCATAAGTGCGTAATCTATCGTGGTCAACAGATGGATATTCACGTTCTAATAACATAACAAGCATGTCATTAAAACTGCCTGCATTGTTTGGAATATCATTTTTACTACTTGTAATCATGCGAGTTACGCTGGCATTGTAATAACATTTAAACATGGGATGTTCGTAGTATTCTTTATTACGCAAAAGAAGATAGTCAATCGACTCTTCTAAAGTAGTTGTTTTCATAGCTCCGTCTATGGATTCTTGAATATAATCTTGAAGAAATTCATTCCATAGTTCAATTAAAATATCTGATTTACTCTTATAATGACGGTAAAATGCACCAATAGAATATCCTGCCATTGTTACAATATCCTCGATACTTGTATTATCAAACCCTTTTTCAAGGAAAAGTGTTCTGGCAGAATTTAAAAACTGTTGATGAGTGCGTTCACTTTTTTTTGCTTGTAACATTATTGTTCAACCTTTCTTTTTAATTTATCGTTATTAAATTATAGCAAATGTGAAATTCTGATGCAAGAAGCTGCTTTTTGTGTACAATTAACAAAACTTATATAAATTTAAAAGCAAAATAATTGCATTAGGTAAAAGAAAAACAAACTTATAAAATCTAGGATTGCAACAGAAGGGAGTTTTAAGTGATGAGATGTAAAGGAAAAATAGCTTTAGTAACTGGATGTACTAATGGAATCGGTAAGGAAACTATGTATAAGTTATTAGAAGAAGGCGCAGATGTTTATATGCTTGTACGCCGAGTTGAATATGGTGAAGAACTTGCCAAAGAAACAGAAGGAAAATACCCTGGAAAAGTTAGAAAGGTTATTTACTTCCAGTGTAATAAACTAGAAACTATTGAAAGTGCTATTAAAACTGCTTATGAAGATGCAGGACGTATTGATATATTTATCAATAATGCTATTGGTGGTCCAACAATGGCTAAGGATAATACAACAGTTGTCGACACTAGCCATGAAACATGCATGGGAATAATGGAAGGAATACTTGGCGTAAGTGCTGAATGTTGTAGAGTTGTTATTCCTCTTATGATTAAAGGCGGTGGAGGATCAATTGTCAATGTATCCTCATCAACTTCTGTTCAGGCTGATGTATCTCGTACTTATTATGGAGTGGCAAAAGCAGCTTTAAATATGCTAACTCAACAGATTGCTGTTCAGTATGGAAGACAAGGTATTAGATGTAATGCTGTTCTTCCAGGATTTACAGTATCACAGGCAACAGAACGGGCACTTCCTGAAGAATTTAAAGAAGCGTGGTTAAAACACACATTAATTCGTCGTCTTGGTGAACCTAGAGATCAAGCTAATGCAATTGTATTCTTTGCTTCTGATGAATCTTCTTGGATTACAGGACAACTTATGGAAGTTTGTGGTGGTTACGGATTAGCAGCACCTATGTTTGGCGACATTGTAGAATAAGGGAGGAATTATCATGACAACAAAATATCCATTACTTTTATCACCAGGAAAAATTGGCTCAATTGAACTTAGAAACAAAACTGTTATGAGTGCAATGGGAATGAATCAATCAACAAATGGTTTTGTAAATGAAGCAGTAATTAATCATTACGCTGAACATGCAAAAGGTGACGTAGGATTAATTGTTGTAGAAGTAACTTGTGTAGATTCACCAGTTGGTCTAAACACTGCAAATATGTTAGTAATTGACGATGATAAGTTTATACCAGGAATGACTAAACTTGCTGATGCAATTCACAAAGAAGGCTCTAAGTGTGTTCTTCAGATTAGTCATACAGGACGTGGTGCACGTCGAGCAATCACAGGACATCAGCCAGTAGCTCCAAGTGCAGTTGCAATGCCTTACTCTTTTATGATGGGCTTAGAAAATGAAGAACCTAGAGAATTAACAATAGATGAAATTCATGAAATTGAAGAAAAATACGCTCAAGCTGCTCTTCGTGCGAAAAAAGCAGGATTTGATGGTGTAGAAATCCATAGTGTTGGATATTATCTTGGAGAACAATTCCTTTCTTCTACTGCTAATGTAAGAACTGACGAATACGGTGGCAATCCAGAAAATAGAGTTCGTTTCCATTTAAATATTATTAAAAGAATTCGTGAATTATGCGGAGATGATTTTACTATTATTGTAAAATATAGTGCTATGGAACGTGGTGAAGATGCTGGTATTACTATGGAAGATGGAATTTATTATGCAAAGAGATTCCAAGATGCTGGTGTTGATGCACTAGAAGTTCTAGCTGGAACATGGAAAAAAGAAGCTAGCATAGAAGATCTTCCTGATTCTGCATCTAACTATTGTCAGGCTGTTGGACTTTGCCAGGCTTTAAAATATGGTATCTTAAAAATGACTGGTAAACCTGCTACTATTGCTATGATTGGTGGTGGACGAGCACAGAATCCAGACATTGCAGAAAAAGCATTAGAAGATAAACAATGTGAATTTATTTTCCTTGGGCATTCATTATTAGCAGAACCAAATCTTGTTAATTTAATTATAGAAGACCGTCAAGATGAAATCCGTCCTTGTATAGGATGTGGAACTTGTGTTGACACTCAGTTACAAAGCGGTGGAACTTGTTGCTGTTCTGGAAATGCTGTCATTGGACAAGGAAGCAATGATTATACAATAACACCTGCTGAAGAAATCAAAAATGTAGTTGTAATTGGTGGTGGGGTTGCTGGTGTAGAAGCGGCTCGTATTGCAGCAAAAAGAGGACATAAAGTATCTCTTTACGAAAAAGATTATAAAATCGGTGGACAACTTTACTATGCTGTAAAACCTCCTCACAAACAAAACATGGAACCATTAATTCCATATCTAGAAAGACAGCTAGAAGTAACAGGTGTTGATGTTCATTTAAATACAGAAATTTCTGCAGAAGAAATAATAAATATGAGTCCAGACGCAGTAATATGCGCAACTGGTGTGCATCCTGCTAAACTTTCTATACCTGGTTTTGAACACGCTGTAAATGCAAAAGAAGTTCTTGACGGAAAAGAAGTCGGCGAAAAAATTGTAATTATCGGTGGTGGAAGTGTTGGAATTGAAACTGCTGAACTACTTGCTTCAATGGGTAAAAAAGTTACAATTATTGAAATGATGGATAAATTAGCAGATAAAATGGTAAATGTAACAAGAACAATAGTATTAGGACATCTACGCGAATACGGTGTTGATTTCAAAACTTCTTGCCTATGTCAAGAAATTAAAAATGACTCTGTAGTATGCAAAGAAAAAGATGGAACTATTGTCGAAATCCCTGCTAATGACGTTATAATTGCAATAGGAGATCGTCCAGAAACATCTCTATATGAAGAACTAAAAGGACGCATCTCAGAAGTTTATAACGTTGGAGACAGTGCAAGTGGCGGAACAATTGCTAAAGGTGTAAACCAGGCATACAACTGTGCATTGAATTTATAAATAAAAACGATAAATAAAAAGGATGTTTTTTATATATTAACGATTAAAAGAGGCTGTTGCAATTAATGCAATGGCCTTTTTAAGTGAGTAATCAAAATTATTTTGAAAGGTGTGTAAATAATTGATGCTAATCAACAAGGAAAAGAGATTGGTAGTGTAGTATATAATCAATTAGAACAGCTTTTTAAAGAGAATCTTACTAATAAAGTTAGAATTGATGTTGTGTATAATTATAATCATAACGCAGTTGATTTTTGGAAAAAACAAGGCTTTACCCCTTGTGAAAAAATACAACTAGAATGGAATGGATATAAAACTGATGCTATAAAAATGCTAAAATTTATTTGATGGTTATTAGTAAACTATTTCAATAGGTTTTCCTTCAAAATTTTCGAGCGTAAATAAAAACCGATAAAAAGGGAGGATGTATATGCAGATATACTCCTCTCTTTCTGAGTAGTAAATATATGGAAAGATAAAAAAAGACCATTTTCGTCAACAATCTGCAAGCGAAGGCAAAAAGCCGTAGCTGAAGCCTGTAGACGAAATGGTCTTTTTTATCTTTCCTCGTATTTACTTATCACTTATAATTTTCCCATCACTAATAGTCACTATTCTATCAGCAGTTTCCGCAATTTCCTGGTTATGAGTTATCATAACAAGTGTCCGCCCAAAATCATTAACAGTATCTCTAAGCACTTGCATAACTTCCTCAGTTGTCTTGCTATCAAGATTTCCAGTCGGCTCATCAGCAAATATAACTGATGGTCTATTAGAAAGTGCCCTAGCTATTGCAACCCTCTGCTGCTGTCCACCTGAAAGCTCATTTGGAAACTTCTTAACCTGTTCCTCAAGTCCCATACTTTTGATAATACTATCAATATATATTGGATCTTCCTTTGAGCCATCCAAAAGAATTGGCAACACAATATTATCATATACACTAAGCACAGGAATTAAGTTGAAACTCTGGAATATAAATCCAAATTCCTTTCTTCTTATCTTAGAAAGCTCGCTATCACTCAACTTGTATAAATCTTCATCCCCTAGAAAAACTTTCCCATCTGTAGGCTTATCAAGTCCAGCTATACAGTGAAGAAGTGTACTCTTTCCTGATCCAGATGTCCCTATTATCGCTGTAAATTTTCCATTTTCAATCTCTAAATCTATTCCGTCTACAGCTTTAACAAGGCTCTCATCTTTTCCGTAGTATTTTTTCAAACCTTCTATCTTTAACGTCTTTTTCATAAAATATCATCTCCTCTATATTCACCAAATTTCTTCGGCGAATAAAATTTATCTACCATTTATTTACGATTAGATTAACATTTTAAATATTTACCTTCAATACATACTGCTTAAACGGTATAAAAATCGGCACAAATGGTAATATCAAAGCTAAAATTAGATTATTTTATCAAAATTTAATCATCTAAATCCCTAATTCCATCTGCTATTTCCTTATTTGCAAATTCTCTATTTGCTAGAGAAACTGCAACCAAACAAGCTATAATTGTAGTTATTACAAATACAAGCGCTCCTCCAGTTGGAAATGTAAAGTCCATAAAATGCTCTATTCCAAAGTTTACATACGCATCGTTGTGCCATTTAACCATTTTCAAAAGACTTACAACAGCTATTGCTATTCCCACAATTGAGCTAAGTACACCATAAGTTAATGCTTCAAACCTATTCATTTTCTTCATACCTGAAACATCCATTCCAAGTGCTCTCATTGTGAATATCTCTTTTCTTCTAATTATTAAATTAGCTCTAACTGTGCAGAATATATTTAAAATAGATATAAGAACGATAAGAATTAAACTTATTATCGCTTCTTTTCTCATTTCTAACTCTGCCATCCTTTGCTCTTTTTCAAAATTAAATCTATTACTTATCCGCGCTGGTATATTATCTTCAACATAGTCTATGACCTTTTTATTTTCTGCATCAGTATTTGAATCTTTAAGGTTTATTCCTATTTTATTAAATGTTTCTTTTCCAAATATAGCTTTCATATTTCTATCAGATGTTATCAGCTCCACCCTAGATGGAAGTAGCTGATCTCCATAACCTAACCAGCTTTGAGATATAAGCGCACCTACTCTGATATTTATTGTCTTTCTCTCTATTTTATCTCCATTGTGATAATTTACATTTATTGGGATTATATCGCCAACCTTAAGCCCTTTTATAACCTCGTGATATGTATGCGTGTCTATAGGATCATAGAAATAATTTAAAACTGCAACATTTACATATCCATCTTTTGTATGTTTTATACTGTCAAGAGATCCATCTTTTATATAATCCTTCATTCTTTCGTCAATTGCATCATTAGTGTAAAATCTCATGTGACTTAAAAGGTCTATGTTATCTGTTTCCTTTATTCCGTAGTATTTTAAAGCTCTCTTATTTGCACTTTCCTTTTTAAGCTGCACATTTGCCTCTCCGTCAAATCTTGCATTTATAGATTCTACCTCATTCATTCCATTCAAACTTTCGACATATTTCTTATCAATTCCAAAAGTATCTATATCATTACTTACTCCAGGAGTTGCTTCTATATCGTATTTATAATATATATCAGTTATATTATTGTCTATTTCTCCCATCATAGATGTGAATGTGTTCATTATCATATATCCGCCAAGTGCTATTGAGATAACAGAAATCAATGTTCTGCTTTTTTTAAGAGTTAGATTTCTCATTCCCATGTATCCATATATTCCAAATACTTTCTGTAAAAATCTACCAAATACACCCTGTTTTTCTCTTCTCTTATGTGTTGAAATATCTCTAACTGCATTTAAGCTAGATACTCTTCCTATTTTTATAATCGGCGGAATAGTTGCTATTACTACAGAAATCAGAGATACAACTACTGTCTGAACTAGTATTCCACTTTCTATGTATAGCTTAGGTTTTATTTTAAGTGCCGTTAAACTAGAATCCTTAAACACCATTAATCCAACTTTTGAAAATACTATTCCAGCTAATATACCAAGAATTGTACCTATTACTGCAATTATCGCTGATTGGTATATTATCATCATTCTAACCTTGTTCTTAGTAGCTCCAACTAGTCTAAGTAGGCTAACTTCTCTTATAATTTCTCCCCACATTATGTTAAATATATTAAATATAAGAAGTATTACAGTTAATATTATAATCATATTATTTTTGTCGTACATATTTTCAAGTGAAAACTGTATATTTGAAAGTTCACTTATATAATTGCTGTTTGGATATAATGTAGGTCTTCCTATTCCATTTCTCATAGCAACTTGTTCTACTTTGTTTCCAACTGCTATACTTTCTCTAAATGACTTAGCTTTATCAGTTTTAAATTTTACTATAGAATCGTAAGTGACAGCCTCATCTGGAATTATTCTCTGATTTTTTGTAAATGAAATTCCCTGTAATTCATCGCTGCCATTTCCATAAGTGTACGCTATCCGTCGGCTCATCTCTGCACCTACTTCAACAGCTCCTCTTATATTGTCCTCGTATTTTCTTTTTACAATTCCTACAACCTTGAATTTTTTCTTCTCTGTGAATAACTGCTCTTTCCCATTTTTATCTGTATATTCTTTTTTAAGAGTTACAGTTATTTCTTTTCCAAGCTTGTCCTTTATTCCAAAAATTTTTGCTGCTTCCTCGTCTAATACAATCTCGTTGTTGTTTCTGGCTTTTCTTCCAACAAGCTCCTGAGATTTCATAGAGAAGTATTCTGGTGCTGAGACATATTTTCCTTCAAAAGACTTTAGCTCTGTCTTTAGACCATTATCTGTTACTATCTCACCTAAGTTTTGAACATCGTCTATTGTTGCAATATCTTTATCTCCCATTAGTTTATTCAACTGATCTAAAGTTATTCCAACGTATTCTGTGTGATAGCTTCCATATACTTTTTTCAGAGCATTTGCCTTGTTCATACTCTGAGAAATTCTCACTGTGTTTAGTCCAAATATCAAAGCAATCGCAGCAATTACCCCTAAAAACATCATCACAGTTCTGTTCTTGTTTTTAGTAAGGTATTTGATTGATAGTTTAGAGTATATATTTTTCATGTTCTCACCTCTTTTTTCTTGTGTATACGGCGTAAATTATTTCAACTACAGCCAATATTGCCAGTATTACAATAATTATTTTTCCTTTATTGCACAATTTTTCTGAATCAATGCTTATTTTTGAAAGTTTATTTATGTAGTTACTATTTGGATATATTTTATTTTTTCCTATTTTGCTTCTAGCACCTACCTGCTCAACTTTCTTTTCAAGATTTACATTTGAGCCAACATGATTTTCTTTTCCTGTTTTAAATCTTAATATCACATCGTATGTAACAGCTTCATCTGGAATTATCTCTTGTCCCTTGTTCCAGATAAGACCTTGCACGTTTTCATTACCATTTCCGTAAGTGTAAGCTATCCGTCGATTTGTATTAGACTTGATTTTTACATCATCTTTTATGCTCTCCTCGTATCTTTTCTTTACAAATCCGACAACTTTGAATTTCTTATCCTCTTTAAAAGTTTTCTTTTCTCCATCTTTATCTGTGTATTCTTTTTCAAGAGTTACATTGATTTCTTTTCCAAGTTCGTTTCCTACGCCAAAAATCTTTGCTGCTTCTTCATCTAGTACAATCTCGTTGTTGTTTCTAGCCTGTTTCCCAACAAGTTTTTGAGATTTCATAGCAAAATACTGTGTAGTTGCGTAGTATCTTCCTTCAAATGACTTTAATTCAACTTTTGAGCCATTATTTGTATTAATTTCTCCCAAGTTTTGAACGTTGTCTATTCTTTCAATATCCTTTTCTTTGAAAAGACTCAAAATCTGTTCCTCAGTTATACCAACATATTCTGTGTGGTAGCTTCCGTATGCCTTTTGTATTTCATTCGCTTCAGTTTTGCTCTTTGAAATTTTTACCGCATCTACTCCAAGTATTAGTGCAACCGCTATTAAAGCAAATATAAATACCATAAACATTTTATTTTTGGTAAGGTTTTTTAAGTTTGTATTTTTCATATTCTCACCTCTTTTTTAGAAAATTTTTTATAATTTATTTGTGTGATTGATTAATTAAATAATATCACTTTATTTTTTCTATATTCTAAATTTGGTCTGAACGGTATAAAAATGTGCGTGAATGGTATGAAAATGGATAAAATTAAAATTTATACGTTAATTTCTCTCAGGGATTGAAGTCATAGACAAACTCCTCTCCAGGCAATCAAGTTGCATTGTCGAGTTCGTTTTGTCTATGACCTTCAATCTACCAAGTTAGATATTATCCCTATAAATTTTGATTTATACCATTCTCTAACAACATACTAAATTCATAAAAGATTATAATAAGAAAAGGACTGTTGCAATTTATGCAACAGTCCCTCCATTTCCATTAATTTAAAGGTATTAATATTTTTATCATAAATTTATCATCATCATAGTCTATCACAACATCTCCATCATAAGCTTTTGCAGATGTTTCAATGCTTCTAATTCCAATTCCATGGACAAAGTTATCCTTTTTCTCTGTAATAAATCTACTTCCTGCTCTTTTTATCTTATTTGTTTTACTGTTTTCACAGTATATTACATAGTACCGTTTTATCTTATACGCCTCAAGTTTAATATATTTCTCTCCATTCTCAATCTTTTTGCAAGCTTCAATCGCATTATTTAGCACATTTGAGAAAATATTAGATATATCTGCGTTCTTCATGAAGCTCAAATCCTTAGAGTTTACATTGGTTTCAAAATTTATACCTTCTTTGATACAAACTTTTTTCTTTTCGTTCAAAATTATATCTACTATAGCATTTCCGGTACTTTTTACATCGTTGCTGTTATTTAATTGATCCTTCAACTCGTCTATATACTGCCTTGATTCTTCGCTATTTTGATTGAGATTACTTATATTTTCAAGGTGATTTTTCATATCGTGGTACAATTTTCTCACCTGCATCTGAGACTCTTCAAGGCTAGAATAGTATTCTTCTTGAAGTTTTATTTTGCTATTCATCAAATCTTTCTTTGCTCTTTCATCATTTTCCTTTTTAATCATAATAACTAGGTATATTGTCATTATTAGATTTAAGAAAATTAAATCCGGAAGTACCTGTATTTGTAGTAGATACCTTTCTGATGTTAATAAATCCCTATATATAAAGCCTATTTTACCTATAGAAATTATGTTTAGAAACTCTAAAACAAATAATATTATTACGTTCATCAGTAGTATATTTATTCCATATACATATACTCTGTTATTGTTTACCAATTTTTTTATAATCTTTACAATTCCAAGCATTAGTAGAAATACAAGAAAAGCGATTAATATAACAGAAAAATCAAACCAGTTCCATTCTTGTAAGCTCAATTTTGTAACCATGTCTGAAGAAAGAGAGTCCTTTTTCCAAATTATAAATAGTATTCTTGGAATTACCACATCGCATATTAGTGAAAGGTATTTTGTAGTCATTATGAATAAGAAGGCTGATTTTATGCAACTTATATTGTATTCTTTCTTATATACTTTTGCTAAAAGTAGTAAAAATGGTATGTTGAACATCCACCTTACTACAATATATCCCTTAATTTCACCCATTGAAAGAAATCTTATCAAGAAATCTCTAAATACCATTTTTCTATACGGTATAAATCCACTTCCTGTATATATTTCCCATATTCTGATTTCCCTTACTAGTATGTATGTAATAGCTATCATAAAAAGCTGCACAGTTATATTTCTTTTTTTAGATATTTGCGCATCTCTTTTGTACTCGACTACAGTGTTAAATACAAAAAATACATTAACTACACTAAATAGATATATAAATTCTCTAAATATTTTTCCCACTAATTACCACCGCCTAAGCGCCAGAAAAACTTTTCTTTAAGATCCTTGTACTTAGTTCTTCCAATTGGTATGTCTTCACCATTGTCTAAAACAGCCGTATATCCTTTGATTTTATTTATATAATCAAGGTTTACAATGAAGCTTTTTTGACAGTGATAAAACATATTTGAGTCTAATTCATTTTTTATTTCAGATAGTGTCTGCCTTGTTTCGCTATTGCCCTTTTCTGAATGTATGATTACTTTTCTGTTTAAAACTTCAATATAAAGTATATCTCGCTGATATATTTTCTTAATCCCATCATCAGATTTTACAACTAAATACTTTCCTTTACTATCCTCTACATCTTTGATACACGATTTTAAATGCTTTGCTACTATCTCCTCGTCCACTGGCTTTAATAGATACCTATACGCTCTCACTTCATAGCCATCAGATATATAATCAACCAAAGATGTTATAAAAATTATCTCCATATTTTTATCGTTTTCTCTTATTTTTCTAGCGGTATCCATTCCATTTATATCGCCCATAAGTATATCCAAAAAGAGTATATCTATCTCACCAACATTCTCTTCAAGCAACTCTTCTCCAGAGGAAAATTCCTTTATTCTATAATCTCTATCGTTGTCAAACATAGTCTTTTCAACTACACTTTTTATTTTTTCCCTTATTTCTTTTTCGTCATCGCAAATTCCTATCGTAAGCATAAAATCCTCCTTCCTCCTTTCGATTTAAAGAATTCTATTATTACATTATCAGAAATTTTTCTATTTGCAAAGATATCTTCTCTTTCCTACGCTTTTCTTTCCGTATTCGATGGCTTCAACAGGACAATTACAGATACAAGCCATACAATGTGTGCAATTACTTCCCCAAGCTGGCTTATTTTCTACTAATTTTATATTGTTTAGCATACAAAGTTCCTCGCATTTTCCACAACCTATACAATTATCTTTAGCATAGAATTTATCTGCTTTTACAAATTTTTTATAGAATATATTGTTTACAAATCCGCTCTTTGCTTTGTCAAATGCTCTTAGCTTTCTTTCTTCAAATTTCTTACATTCTTTTATCTCATCGGCTGCTTTTTCTATAATAGGATCAGCTTTTTCTATTATTTGAGCAGACTCTTCTTCACTTGGAACTGGGAACATCGCTATGTAGTTTTCAGGCATTATAATTTCTTTGATACCCATAAATTCAAAACTTTTTTCTTTACATAATATTGATATTGTTTCTTCTGCGTTTCCTATATCGCTTCCACAGTTCATAACAAAGTATGCTTTTTTACTTCCATCAAAGTTTGATTTTCTTATAAATTCATCAAATACCCTCGGAATTCTCCAACCATAAGTTGGACAGACAAATACAAATGGTTTTTCTGAGTTAAGAGTGGGATTTTCGTTGTTTTTTATGTATTTTGTAGAATCTATTATTCCATCTTCTGTTATTTTTGCTATTTTTTCTGCTATGTATTTGCTATTTCCAGTACCTGTAAAGTATACTATCATTTCTGTTCCCCCTTTAGTTATAAATATGGTGCTGCCAAAGAATGTGTAAAACACTCTTAAAACAGCACCACTTTTACTATTTTATATTAAATTTTTTCATCTATTCTTTATAAGATTTCTTATTTATCTTCGTAAGCTATTCTTCCGTTGCAGATAGTGTATTTTACTTTACCTGTCATTTCCATTCCTGTAAATGGAGTGTTTTCTGCTTTTGAAGCGTAGTCACCTGCTACCCATTTTTCATTAGGATCAAATATTACTATATCTGCTGGTTTTCCTTCTGATATGTTTGCAGTATCTAAGTTGTATAATTCTGCTGGTTTTACAGACATTTTTTCCATTAACTGAAGGTATGTAAGATGTCCCGCATTTACTAAAGACATTATTCCTAGTGCTAGAGAAGTTTCTAGTCCTATTATTCCACTTGGGCAATTCTGGAATTCTCCTGTTTTTTCCTCAGTTGTGTGAGGTGCGTGGTCTGTAGCTATTATTTCTATTGTGTTGTCTTTTAAACCTTCTATTATTTTATCTCTATCCCAAGCTGTTCTTAGAGGTGGGTTCATTTTTGCAAATGTTTTGTGCTCTCTAACAGCGTCTTCTGTCAATGTGAAGTGGTGTGGAGATGCTTCTGCGTACACTCTTGCACCATGCTGTTTTGCAAATCTAACCATATCTACAGAATTTCCTGAGCTTATATGCTGTATATCAACTTTAGCTCCTGTTTTCATAGCCATCATACAATCTCTTGCAACCATTACGTCTTCTGCTACGTTTGGAGCACCTACAAGTCCTAATTCTTTTGCAACCTCTCCTGCGTTTACACCAGGGTTTCCTATTAATGAAGGATCTTCTTCGTGGAAGCTTAGTGGCACATCTAATTCTTTTGCCATTTCCATAGCTTTCATTACAAGAGCTGTGTCGTTTATTGGAAGTCCATCATCTGTAAATCCTAGTGCTCCAGCTTCTTTAAGAGTTTTCATATCTACTAATTCTTTTCCTAAAAATCCTTTTGTTATTGCAGCAGCCTGAACTATGTTTATTGGAACTAATTCTGCTTTGTTCTGCACATAGTTTAATACTTCAACGCTATCTACAACAGGTTTAGTATTTGCCATACATACAACTGTAGTAAATCCACCTTTTGCTGCTGATGCAGAACCTGTTAATAAGTCTTCTTTATGCTCAAATCCTGGATCTCTAAAGTGAACGTGAACATCTATAAGTCCTGGAGCAACTATTTTTCCAGCTGCATCTATTACTTTTTCAAATCCATTCTCTTCAATTCCTTTTTCTACTTTTAATATCTTTCCATTTTCTATTGCGACATCCATTACTTCATCTGTGTTTGTCGCTGGGTTTACAAGTCTACCATTTTTTATAAGTATCATCAAACCAATCCTTTCTGATTTAAAATTATCGCCAATATTATATAATTTTTATTTCAACTTCTACTTTCATTTTAAGTGTCCATTGTTAATTACAATTATACACTATTTTCGTTGACTTTCTAGTAAAAATAAGATAAACTTATATTTAGCTTTTGAAAGTTTTTTCAAAGGCTTTTTTAATGTGATTTATATTTATTTTATTAATGTCTTAGGAGGGATTATTTTTGAGTAATAACACGAATGAAAAATCCATAACAACTGCTGGATTTTTTAAATTTTTCATTCCGTCGCTATTTGGTATGATTCTTTTCATAATACCACTGCCATACGGAAGCATGTTCCCTATTGAAGGTCTTTCATCGGTAAATATAGGGATAGGATTTTTAGCTGAACTTATAAAAATTTTACTTGCCGATTATATGAACTACATCGCACTTGTAGTAATTATAGCGTCTGCAATATTCTCAATTATGAGTAAATTTATAAAAATCAAGAATGATTTTTTAAGAACTGTTCTTGAAGTTTCACCATTCTGGTTAACATTTAGAATACTTGGTGCAATATTTATATTTATGACTATATTTAAGGTAGGTCCAGAATTTATTCATTCTGATGTGACAGGAGGTACTATGATTGGTGTGCTTCCAAGCTTACTTGCTATATTCTTAGTGTCAGGTTTCCTACTTCCTTTAGTTGTAGACTTTGGGTTAATGGATTTATTTGGTACTTTAATATCTAAATTTATGTATAAGCTATTCAAAGTTCCTGGAAGATCTGCAATAGATGCAATATCTTCTTGGCTTGGAGATGGTACACTTGGAATTATGATAACTGATACTCAGTACAAACAGGGATTCTACACTGCTAAAGAAGCGTCAATAATAGCAGTTTGTTTCTCACTTGTTTCACTTCCATTCTCTACAGTAATAGCTGACCAGCTTGGATTTATGGATATATTTGTTCCATTCTACGGTACAGTTTGTTTAGCTTCATTAGCTTGTGCACTTATAATGCCTAGAATATATCCTCTTAGCAAGTTTAAGGATACTACTTATATGGGTGTTGAACATCTTAAAGAAGAAGTTATTCCTAAGGGAGAAAATGTTTTTGCATTCGGTCTTAAAAAAGCAGTTGAAAGAGCTGAAACTTCTCCTTCTTTTGGAGATATAATATTAAACGGATGTAAGACTGTTATAGATATGTACTTTGGATTACTTCCACTTGTTATGGCTTGGGGTACTCTAGCGCTTATCGTTGCTGAATACACTCCATTTTTTACAATAATATCTTATCCAATAGTATTTATACTTAAATTATTAGCTATACCAAATGCAGTAGAAGCTGCTCCGGCAGTTTTAGTAGGATTTACAGATATGTTCCTACCTTCTATAATGGTATCAGTTGATGGAATAGCTGAGGTTACTAAGTTTATAATCGGTGTTTTATCAATATCTCAGCTGATATATTTAACAGAAACAGGTGCAGTTGTTCTTAAATCAGATATACCATTAAATCTAAAAGATTTACTTGTAGTATTCTTGGTTAGAACAGCGATAAGTTTACCTATAATAACATTAGTAGCGAAATTTGTAATCTTCGCATAAATAAACAGGACAAGAGTATAACTGCTCTTTGCTCCAGGCTTCAGCGCCCCCACCCCGTTAGAGTAACACATTTAGCGGTTGTGGGGCGCTTGCAGTATTGTAGTCTAAATCAAAATTTGCCAACCCTTTGTTACTATGCTAAGCATATGAGATATAGACAAACTCCTCTCCAGCTTCGATGCGTGATTAAGAAATAATTTTGTTGCAACTAAAATACGCGTCTCCAGATTGTCGAAAGAGTTTTGTCTATATAACTCATATGCTACATAATATCAATAGCTTTGCCAAATTTTGATTTAAGCTGATTTTACACAAATAAATTATATATGTCTTTTTGACTATCTTTTTATATCTTCTTAAATGTCCGCAAAGCCTTATTTTATCGGCTCTACGGGCATTTTGCTTTTGTGGTAAACCTCACATATCTAGGTCTATCTCCTTATATTTTCGCTATCAAACGTGGTTAAAATCGTGGTAAATACTTCTATGCAATTAGACGCTGAACCTCTGATTTTGCGGTATCTATGGACGCATGAGCGTACCAGTTCATTGTGATACTGATATTTGAATGCCCCATGATATACTGTAAATCTTTCGGGTTCATGTTCTTGCTCGCTAGTCTTGTGCAGAACGTATGGCGTAGCGTATGCGGTGTGATATGTGGCAAGGGATTGTCCTTATGGTGCTTGTTGTATTTCTTTACCATACGGACAAATAAGGCGTTATAATCAATGGCAACTTTGGGCTTGCCTTTCTGATTGACAAATAGAAAGTTGCCCCGTCCGTCTATCACAAATGGTTCTGCCTTTGGGCGTTTCTTCATCACTCGTTGAAATGCTTGTATCGTTTCTTTGCTTAATGGCACTTGCCTTGTTCCACTCTTTGTCTTAGGCGTTTCAATATAATAGCCCTGTTCCTTGCTCTTTAATAACTGGTGGTCGATAACCACAACCTCATTCTTGAAATCAATATTGGCTACTGTCAGTCCGCACAGTTCCGAGATACGAAGTCCTGTTTTTAACAGTATCAGCACATCATCATAATACTTGTGATACACGTTGTCCGTCTTGATGAATGAGAGTAGGGCTTGTTCCTGTTCCTCTGTCAATGCGACTTTCTCTTTGGTATCATTTTCTATAACTTCACTTAACTTGAAATCAAAAGGATTTTTCCTTACACAATCGTCTTGTATGGCGATATAGAATGACGCTTTTAACGAGCGTTTATGGTTGTTAATGGTATTATAGGAAAAGCCTTTGTCTTTCATGCGTAACGCACATTCCTTAGCGTCAGAGGGTTTTATCGTATCAATGCTCATAGCACCCAACTTGTCCTCTTTCAATAACCGCATGAGCTGTTCCCGTTGTTTCTGTGTGCTTTTCTTCACGTTTGCTCTCTGTGCGTTCTGTTTGGCGTAGAGTTGGCAAAGCGTCATTTTCTTGCCTGTGCTGTCGATACCGTCCTCAATATCCCGTCTTATCTGCTGTTCCAGTTCACGAAGTGAGGGTTTTTCCCGTTTTCCCTTTGGTGTCGGGTCTGTGGGTGTCAATCTCCAAGCATACACATATTTTGTGTTTCCAAATGCGTCCACATATTTATATAAGTATTTTCCGTCTGTTCGTTGGCTCTCTCCAGTATGCAGGATACGTCCTTTGCTATCCCGTCTTTTTTCTTTCATGGTGTCTGCTCCTTTCCTTGTTGGAAAGAGCCTTGATATGACTTGTGTTCATCATAACACATACAAGGCTCATTTGCATTAGATTGCGTCCAATTTGTCAATGACTTGTTCAAACTGTCGGCGTTTAATCTGTATGCGGTTGCCATTCATAATGAGCCAGCCAGCGTCCTTGTTTTCCTCTGCCAATCGTCTTAACTTGTTTTCTCCGATACGGAAATACTTTGACGCTTCTTCAATGGTAAGGGTGTATTTTTCCCATACGGGAATATCGTTGTTATTCATCAGATACCCCCTTTCCCATGTTTTCGCTCTGTTAACTTATTTAGTATTGAATCTCGACCCCGGTAGGGTTTACAATGATTTCACCCAAAAACACATTCCCCCTACGGAAAGGAGTCGAGAAAATTGAAAC
>NZ_JBLOUI010000045.1:0-18267 GCF_047807365.1 Peptacetobacter sp. AB800
ATTACCTGCATTCCGTAGTTAGCCATTATGTATGCGATTGTTCCACCGCCACCAGCGTCTACTTTACCCATTTCAACCATCTGGTATTCTACATCTGCTTCGTCCATTATTCTTCTTAATTCTGCTACATATTCAGCATTTGCATCATTTGATCCATTTTTACCTCTAGCACCTGTGTGTTTGTTGAATGTTATACCATTTCCAAAGAATGCTGAGCTTCTTTTTTCAAATACAGAAGCAAATAGTGGATCATAGCAAGCACTTACGTCAGATGATAACATTTTTGAGTTCTGAAGAGCTCTTCTTACTTTTACATTTGAATCTCCTTCAGTTAATGCAACAAGTTCTGCTACCATATTTTCGAAGTATCTTGACTGCATTCCTGTAGCACCCATACTTCCTATTTCTTCTTTATCTACAAGTAGGCAGCAAGAAGTTCTTTCTGGATTTTCAACTTCTAACATAGCGAATAATGATGGGAATGAGCATATTCTATCATCGTGTCCGTATGCAAGTATCATACTTCTATCTAGTCCGCAATCTCTAGCTTTTCCTGCTGGAACTATTTCTAATTCTGCAGACTGGAAATCTTCTTCTTCCATTCCGTATTTTTCGCATAATATTTTTAATACGTTAGCTTTTACTGCATCTTTTTCATCTTCTTTTAATTCAGTTTCAGCTAATGGTCTACTAGCTATTAGAAGGTCTAAGTTTTCTCCTTCTATAACTACAGATGCTTTCTTTTCTAACTGAGCTGCACCTAAGTGAACTAATAAATCAGTTATTACGAATACTGGATCTGTTGGGTCTTCACCTATATTAACGTTAACTACTGATCCGTCTTTTTTTGCTACTACACCATGAAGTGATAATGGAGTTGTTACCCACTGATATTTTTTTATACCACCATAGTAGTGAGTATCTAGGTATCCTAATCCATCAGTTTCATATAAAGGATTCCGTTTTACATCTATACGTGGAGAATCTATATGTGCTCCTAGTATATTCATACCATGAGATATAGGTTCTTTACCTATCTGGAATAATGCTAGTGATTTTTTCATGCATTCTGCATAAATTTTATCTCCTGCTTTTAATTCTTTACCTTCAGCTATTACATCTTTGATGTTTCTGTATCCTGCTTCTTCTGCCATTCTTACTGATAAAGTAACACATTCTCTTTCTGTTTTACCTTCATCTAAGCATTTTTTGTACTTTTCGTTTACTGCTTCTAATTCTTCTAGCTGGCAAGCATTGTATTTTGTCCAAAGATTTTTTGCCATTTTTAAATCTCCTTCTTTCCTCTATATTATTTATTTTCAAGATATATTATAAATAAAGGTGTAACAATAATGCTACACCTTTTATCTTGCTTAAATTATATATACTCGCTAAGTGTAGTATATTTTATTATATATGTTTTCTTTTCTGTTATTTTATATTTAAAATATTTAAATCTTAAGCTTCTTCAAATTCATCAAGAGCCATTAATTTAACTATACCTTTTCTCATTACTAATAGCATTAATGCAAATACTATAAGAACTGCTGATATAGAACCAAATATCTGAACATATCCCATAGTTGAAGTAAGTCCACCTAATTTACCAGATATTAAGTTTGCAAAACAGTTACTTAAATACCAAGCACCCATTGCTAATGAACCATATCTTACTGGAGCTAGTTTGTTGAACATCGCTAATCCTATTGGAGATATACAAAGTTCTCCTATTGTTAATGCTAAGTAAGCAACTAATACGAACATTAAGCTCATTTTTCTAGATCCATCTACTACACCACCAATACTATTTATACCTATTATAAGTATTACGAATGCTGCAGCTGTAAATAACATACCTAAAGCCATTTTTGTTGGTATAGATAAGTCTCCTCTTTTACTCTGACCTAATTTTAACCAGAATTTAGCCATTAAAGGAGCAAATATAACACAAAGAATAGAGTTGTAAGCAACTAGCCAAGGAACTGGTATTGTGAAGCTTCCGAAATCTCTCTGAACTAAGTCATTCATTAGTATAGAGAATGAAGTCTGAGTCTGGAACCAAGCTGACCAGAATAATACAACGAATACGAATAATATTACCATAGATAATATTCTTTTCTTTTCAGTCTGAGTTAAAGGCTGATGTTCAGCAACTTCTTTTTGACCAGATTCTTTTGCTGCCTGAGCTCCTCTTTTACCATTAACTGGGTATTTACCTATATCTCCTAATAATTTAGGAGCAGTCATGTATATGAATATAGATACAGCTACCATTAATATACCGTTCATTAAGAATACATATTTATATCCAAATGACACTATTTCACCTGTAGCTGCTATTTCTGCAAACCACTGATCTGCTATAAGACCAGATATTATTGGTCCGAAGAAAGCACCTATATTTATAGCCATGTAGTATAATGCGAAAGCCGCATCTTTTCTAGTGAACTCAGTAGGTCCATAAAGAGAACCAACAAGTGCACCTATCTGTCCTTTAAAGAACATACCAGCTACTATAAGAACTATAAGTCCTGCCCATATACCAGCTACTGTTGGTGGGGCAAAAAACATAACGAAGAATGCAAGACCATTTAAGAATGTTCCTAGAATTAATGATTTCTGGATTCCTAAGAAGTTATCTGTTATCCATCCTCCAAATATTGATCCCATGTAGTTTATTGCTGTATAAAGACCTATTATTGATGATGCCTTAGCTACACTAAGACCTAGACCGTTCTGCGCAACATCTGCAGTCATGAAAAGTATGAAAATAGATGAAAACGCGTATCCACAGTGGCACTGTACACCTGTTGCTATATTAGCAAGCCACAGCCCCTTTGGATGTTTCTGTTTTTCTGTTGACATAAAAATCCTCCATTAATATTATATATTTCCAATCACCTCAGTGATTATCGACAAAAGAATATTTCTTCGTGATTTTATGCCATCCGCTTAATTGGGACTCAAATCTCCCACATTCAAGTCCCAACTATTCCATATAAATATTATAAAATCACCCTATTTTTCCACTCACAAATCCCTAAATTTATGATGTCAAGAAGTTAACATAAAATATCGTTTTCATTCTGTCCGATTTTCCGTATTCATTATTATCTAAATTAAAATGCCTTTTATAAAAACTTTTGTAATATTATGTTTTCTCCCTGATAATTTAAATGCTATCATTTATCCAATATACTTGTCTATATAATTTAACATTTCTAAGATAGAAGTTTATTATTGTTTATCTATTATCAATACAAAAAATATATTAATCGTCATAAAATTTTCCGATTTCTATAATTATCTGCAAATTTATAAATTTTTTCTAATTTTTATTTATAAATTATCCTCAAATCATACACATCTAGCAACCTACAACTTCATACAAGTGTTTTCAGTTGTTTCATTGTTTTTTTATTAAATTTTATTTTTTTCATTCAAAAAAGTTTTTTAGTTCAATCAAAAAAAGAATATCCTACTCCAATCTTCTATAAGCAATTGACGATTTATTATTCATTTTTAACTATATAATTTTTTGATTAATCGGTAAAAACTTTTCATTTTATCTTCATATCTTGACAAAAAAAGTTGCTCATATTATTTTATAATTAATATTCACTATCACTTATCAAATAATATTTGTATTCTAGGAGGTTAATTATGAACAATGTATTGATTGCTTTTGGATTTACACTAATTGCTGGACTCAGCACTTCTATAGGAAGTATGATAGCTTTTCTTACAAAAAGCACAAATAAAAAATTTCTTTCTGTAAGTTTAGGTTTTTCAGCAGGTGTAATGGTTTATGTATCTATGATAGAAATTTTTCCCGAGGCTCAAGAATCTATTGCCTCTGTATTAGGTGAAAGAATGGGGTCTATTATAACTGTTATTGCATTCTTTGCTGGAATGTTTGTAATAGCTATAATAGATAAATTAATTCCCTCTGAAGAAAATCCACACGAATTAAAATTAGTTGAGGATTTAGAGAATAAATCGAATAATAATTCAAAACTTTTACGTACTGGTTTATTTACAGCATTAGCTATTGCTCTACACAACTTTCCTGAGGGATTAGCGACATTTGTATCAGCGCTAGAAGATCCTGCTTTAGCTCTACCAATAGTTTTTGCAATAGCTATACATAATATTCCAGAAGGTATTTCTGTTTCTATTCCAATCTACCACGCAACAGGCTCAAAGAAAAAAGCATTCCTATATTCTTTTATATCAGGACTTGCTGAGCCTATAGGTGCTTTAGTTGGTTGGTTAATCCTAATGCCTTTTATGAACGACACAGTATTTGGAATAATCTTTGCATCAGTTGCAGGAATAATGGTATTTATATCATTTGATGAACTACTTCCAGCAGCTAGAGAATACGGTGAACACCACCTTTCAATCTACGGATTAATTTCTGGAATGATGCTTATGGCGGTTAGTCTTTTACTTTTCGTATAAAATTAAATACTAAAAACAAAAAAGAGCTACGTACAACTTTTACCGTTATACTAGCTCTTTTTATATTTATTCTCCTCGCACAATGAATTGAATCTTATCAAATTTTGTTTCTACATCTATAAATTCTTTTATTTTATCCTTTTTCTCTGTTGAAATATCCTTGCTAAGATATACAATTATATTCATATTTTCATGCTGCTTTTCTTCCTTAGAATCCCATTCCTTTAAATACCCAGCACTAATATCTGAAACCTCGGGATATATTACACTTAACTGTTCACTTAATTTTCCAACATCCAAAGAAATTCCACTTATTCCTATTGGCTCAGTTGTATCTTTCTTTTCTTTTTCAACCATCTTCATGGCAAAAATCAAACTAGGAATTATTATTATAGTAGTGTTTCTTATAAGGACTGCTCTAAATTTCTTTTTCCGCTCATCATTTCTTTCTGTCTTCTGTGGAACTTTCATAATTAAAAGTCCTATTATTGTAGCTAAACAAATAAAATAAGTATTTATTATAAATAGATAAAGCGCACCAGCAAAATATTTAAACGATTTTATAGCAATCCCATATCCCGCAGTACAAAGTGGTGGCATAAGTGCTGTAGCTATTGCAACACCTGGTATTACATTTGATTTTTCTTTTCTTGTAAATCCTATTATCCCAGCAAATCCACCAAAAACAGCTATTAAAACATCCCATATTGTAGGTGTAGTTCTAGCTAATAACTCTGGTGATGCTGTTGTTATTGGACTAATTGTAAAGTATATTGCAGAAGTTATAAGGCAGACAATAACCTGAAATATAAGTCCTATTATAGAATCCTCTGTTTCATCTATATCTCCTGTCGCAATTCCGTATCCTATAGCCATTATTGTACCCATAAGTGGAGATATAAGCATTGCTCCTATTATAACCGCTGTCGAGTTCATATTAAGACCGATTGACGCTATAAATATCGCAAATATCATTATACAAAGATTAGTACCTCTAACTTTTCCACCGCTTACTATTCTCTCATGTATCTCGTCGTATGAAGCTGTATCTCCATGAATACTAAATGCCAACTTCAATACATGCTTTATATGTTCTTTCATATCTTAAATATCACCTCTTGTTGAAAATTCATCCTTTTATTATATTATCTTTTGCAAAAAATAGTCAAGTTTTCTATTTTTCCTACATTTTTATCATGTAAACAGCTTTTTTACTATTTGATAAATTTTATCATTTTCAAATGATTTCTTTTTTCTTATTTCTATTGACATTGATTCTCATTACTGTTATTTTGTTATTGTAGAATTTTTACTGAGGAGGAAATTATTATGGACTTAACAAAAGCTCAGTTAGAGCAAGAATATACAATAAAAGATATACAGACAGATGATGAAGAACTTAATGCATTTTTATTCTCTCTTGGATGCTACAGCGGAGAAAGTATAACTGTGGTTTCTAAGTTTGGAAAAAGCTATGTAGTTTCTGTAAAAGATGGTCGTTACAATATAGATACAAATCTGGCAAAGGCAATTTTAATATAATTGAAATTATTTCTGATTTAATCAAAGATACTTTTAATATAACTATTTAGGCAGTAATGAAATCATAAAATATATTTTTAATGGAATTGATTTTAATCGCAGTAAAAGAAGGAGGAATTATAAGATGAGGATAGCTTTAGCAGGAAATCCAAATAGTGGTAAAACCACTATGTACAATTTATTAACAGGAAGCAACGAGCACGTTGGAAACTGGGCTGGGGTTACGGTAGATAAAAGAGAAAGCTCTCTTAAAAAGAACTACTGTGCTACAGCAATTGAAGAGGTTGTCGCAGTTGACTTACCAGGAGCATATTCAATGTCTCCATTCACATCAGAAGAAAGTATCACAAGTGGATATGTAAAACATGAAAACCCAGACGCAATCATAAATATAGTTGATGCAACTAATCTTAGTCGTAGTTTATTCTTCACTACTCAGCTTCTTGAACTTGGAATACCAGTTGTAGTAGCTTTAAACAAAAGTGATATAACAGATAAAAAAGAAACTAAAATAGACGTAGCAAAATTATCTGAAGCCCTTGGTTGCCCAGTAGTCGCTACTGTTTCAACTAATGAAAGAGGAATAGCAGAAGTGGCTGCAAAAGCTATCGAAGCAAAAGGAAAAAAACAGGTTGCTCCTTATCATCAGGGAGAAATAAACCTTCATGATAAAAATGAAGTTGAAAAAGCTGATAGAAAAAGATTTGAATTTGTAAATAAAATAGTTAGTCAGGTTGAAACTCGTAAAGTATTAACAAAAACTAGAAATACTCAGGATAAAATAGACGCAGTTTTAGCTAATAAATGGCTTGGTATACCAATATTTGCCGTTGTTATGTGGCTAGTATTTGATATATCTCAGTCAAAACTTGGACCTTTCCTAGCAGATATACTTGTTGGTTGGATAGAAACATTCCAGGGATATGTAGCTGAAATGGTATCAAATGCATCTCCATTCCTACAGTCACTTCTTGTAGACGGTATCATAGGTGGTGTTGGAGCCGTTGTGGGATTCTTACCACTAGTAATGGTTATGTATTTCTTAATAGCACTTCTTGAAGATTGTGGATATATGGCTCGTGTCAGCGTTGTTATGGATCCAATATTTAAAAGAGTTGGACTTTCAGGAAAATCTATAATACCAATGGTTATAGGTACTGGTTGTGCAATACCTGGTGTTATGGCTTGTCGTACAATAAAAAATGAAAGAGAAAGAAGAACTACTGCGATGCTTACACCATTTATGCCATGTGGTGCTAAACTTCCAGTAATAGCTTTATTTGCAGGTGCATTCTTCAGTGATGCTTCTTGGGTTGGTACATTAATGTACTTTGTAGGAATACTTTTAATAGTACTTAGTTCTCTACTTATATTAAAAATAACTGGTCATAAATATAGAAAATCATTCTTTATAATGGAATTACCAGAATATAAAATACCTAGCTTAAAAAGAGCTGTAATATCTATGTTCTCAAGAGCAAAAGCTTACATAATAAAAGCTGGTACAATAATACTTGTTTGTAATGCCGCAGTTCAGATAATGCAGTCATTCAACTGGCAGTTACAGTTAGTTCCAGAAGGTATGGAACATACTTCAATACTAGCTTCAATAGCTTCTCCATTTGCAGTATTATTAATACCTTTAGGATTTGGAGCTTGGCAGTTAGCAGCTGCAGCTATAACAGGATTTATAGCTAAAGAAAATGTCGTAGGTACAATAGCTGTAGTTTACGGATTAACTAACTTCATAAATGTAGACGATCTTGTTTTAACAGGTGGAGCTAATACAGTTGCAACAACTATGGGACTTACTTCAGTTGCAGCTCTAGCATATCTAATGTTCAACCTTTATACACCACCTTGCTTTGCTGCAATAGGTGCAATGAACTCAGAAATAAAAGATAAAAAATGGCTACTTGGTGGAGTTGGACTTCAGTTCGCTGCAGGTTATACAGTTGCATTCCTTGTTTACCAGATAGGAACACTTATAACTACTGGTTCAGTTGGACAGGGATTCTTACCAGGGCTTGTTGTAGTACTTGCAATAGCAGCATTTATAATAAGACTTATTGTAAAAGAAAATAAGAGATTCGATGAAGAATACTCTTTAGGAAATAAATCAATAGCTTAATTTATAAGATATATTAACTTTAAATTATCTAGAATTTAGTTTAAATTTTGAAAGGAGGAGGTATTTATGGCTAACATAGTAGTAATCTTAATACTTCTAGCTATTATAGGAGGTGCAACATTTTATATAGTTAAAGCTAAAAAGAGCGGTGCAAAATGTATAGGTTGTCCATCTGCAAAAACTTGCTCCTCTTGCAAAGGTGCAGCAGACTCAGATTCAAATGGCTCTTGCTGTAGTTGTGGTTGCCACAAATAACTTAAAATATACAAAATAATATATATCATATATCCCCCAAAATATGCTATATAATGCCTATTCGCACTAACTGGGCAAAATAATAAACCCCTTAGGATAAAATTCTTAAGGGGTTTACTTTATTTTAACTTTATTCTACTACTTTATTATTCTCTGGAGTTTTTTCAGTTTGTTGATTTTCTGAATCTTTTATTAAATTTCCTAAGAAAACATTAGCTGAATCTGATTTTGTTTCAAGCATTTTTTCTACTGTTTCTTTTGAATTCTTTGTATAATTTAAAACTAACTTAGATCCATCATCTATTGCACAGTGAGAAAGCATATTACCATAATCTTCCACAGGACCTTCTATATTTAAAGTAGCATTTAAGCTTCTACATGCATAAAACATTAATTTCATATTTTTAACATTTTTTGTTTCTAAATTTTCTAGATTTACATCCCTTAAACTTTCACATGATGCAAACATACAAGACATATCAGTTACATTTGATGTCTTAAAATTACTTAAATCTAATTTACTTAGATTTAGGCAGCCTGAGAACATATAACTTGTATTTATTACACTATCTGTATCCAAATCAATTAAATCTATCTCTTTTAAATTTTTACAGTTTGTAAACATAGACATCATATTTTTTACTTTTTTAGTGTTTAAGTCATTTAAATTTATTTTAGTCAATCCATTGCAATCTCCAAACATATTCCCCATATCTATTACATTTTCTGTATTAAGCTTGCTCAAATCAACACCTTCTAAATTAACACAGTTTGCAAATATACTACTCATATTTGTTACATTTGATGTATCTAATTTATCTGTATTTATCTTTTCTAGACTACTACATCCATTAAATGCATATTGCATATTCACAACTTTTGAAGTGTCTAAATTGCTTATATCTACTTCTTTTATATTTTCAAAATCGTTCATAAAGTAATCACTTTCTGGATTTGCGTATATTGTTTTATTTGATGATATATATACTGTGTTGTCTTTTATATATGCAACAACTTCACCACTGTTATTTTCGTCTAATTTAACGTGATTTATTTTACTTATATCCTTTGGTATTCCTTTATTAAATACAATTCTATCAGCTTTTGGGAATCCTTTTAGCTTTCTCAATTCAGAGTTGAAATTTTCACCAGTCAATAAAGTATCACTTAAATTTGCTTCCTTACTTTTGTCTTGATTTTCTTTTTTATCTTCCTTTTTTTCATCTTTCTTTGAAGGTTTTTTCTTTTCAGGAACCTTATGTTCATTTTCAGATACATCCTTATTGTTTATTATTATCTTAGGCGAATTTGATACAATAAATCTTATATCCATAGGAAGTCCACCAAGCTGACTTGTATTTATATTCTCTAAAAGATCCAGATTTTCTGTTTTATTCACAAGAACAATTCCTTCATCTTTTGCAAAATACGCACCTGAAAGCGCATCTACAAGTGTTTCCCCATTACAGAATGATATAGACTTTCTGTCTTTGTAAAACTTATCTAAAACCATTCTATTTGTTTCGTATCTGTTTTTACCACCTATACGATTTGAATTTGTGCTCTGTTGGATACTATTTGAAACAGCATCTTTGCCACCTATTATACTGTAATCTACATTTTTTACACTATCAATACTTTCACTGTTGGGATTAGTTAAAATTATAGGACTTACATCTCTAGCTGAAACAGGAGCAATACTCATTGCATCAGCTTGCCCAGTATATCCATTTACTATGTACGCTTTCTTATAATTTCCAATATACTTAGCAATTTCTTTTGAAGTTTCTACTCTATCTTTTCCACCAATTCTTGTAATTTTTTTTCCTGAAAGTCTCTTTTCAAAATTTTTTGGTATGGCGCTATCTCCACCTATTAAAATTATATTTTTAGCTTTTTTTATAGTTTTTTCAGTAGTATTATCAATATTATCTGGATTTATCGGAACTATATCAGCCTTTAATTTCCCCGAAAGTGCTGCTGCCGATAAACCATCAGACATATTTTCAGATGCATTTACAAGAATTAATGTATCATTTCTTCCATGCTTTTCTAAAATTTTTGAACTAGTTTCGTATCTATTCTCGCCAATATATTTATAGTGATAATGATGATGCTTTGAAGGAATTTTTACTATTTCCATACCCTTTTCTTTTTTGTCTTCTAAATCTCTAATTGATTTAGCTTCAGAAGAAAAACCACTCATTGATAATATAATTGCTGCTATTGCAACTGCAGCTATACCTTTGTTCAAATTCAAAATATCTACCCCCTTAAAATGATTTATTGAATTTTAAACTGCTAAGCTTTTGAATTTAATTTTAATTAAAATTTAACCTTCCCAACAGTTTTTGAAAATACCCTTATTAAACATAATTAAACATATTTCTTTCAAAAAATTATTAATCACTAAATTTATAACCATTCTTACAATTATTCCCCTTATTTTATAGAATATTTTAAAATATATTTACATTTTTACTTTTCATTTAATTGTTGTAGTATAATGTATTCATATACTTTTAGATTTATAAATATCTTTTAAATTAATAAATATATATTGGAGATTTTTAAAATGAAAACACCTAAAAAATATTCTGATTTAGTAAATCAAAATAAAATAACAGAAGAAATACTCGGCGAAGTTATTTATTCCATAAATAAAAGGGCAAAGAACTGGCGAAATCAAAAGAGAAAATATAAAAACTATCTTTTAGATCAATATGATAGCTATGATAACGCTGTAGATAACGAGAAAAAATATTATAAAATGAAATCTGATATGTTAGAAAAATTTATGTATAAGTTGGTTAGGTATAAATTAGATGATTCTTTATATTATCTATATTATAAGATTGGTGGATATACATTTCATCAACCTATAGAAAAATCTGAATTGGAAAATTTTAAGGATTTAGATGTAGATGTTTTAGAGGATTTTGAAACTTTTGGAAGAGATGCTACTGAGCTTTTAAGTGTTCAGTTTTGTAAGAAAGTTTATGAGAAATTTATAGATAATAAATTAGAAATAGTATAAAAAAAGAGGTGATTACTATGACTAAAGATAACAATGATAATAAATAACCATAAAAAGCTATCGTAAGTTTCTACGATAGCTTTTTTATTATACTTATAATATTTCATCTATAGATAAAGTTACAACATCCTCTTTTACAAAACATGGTATTCCAATACCATTACATTCTTTCACACTTTCATAACAAGGCTTTGTATCACGTAAGCTTAGATATTCTTTTAAATTTTCTAAAGAGTCTAGTATATTTACATATTCAAATTCAACTCCTTTAGATTTTAAAGTTTCAAGTGCGTTTACTGTATCCTCACATAAATTTGATCCTATTACTTTTAACATACCCTTTTCTCCAATCATGCTATTTCAAAATTATAAAATATTAATATCTTTAACTAGTTTATTAGATTTTTCTAGTTCATCTTTTTAGTCAGCCATTCTTTTCCTTCAACTAAACGAGTAACCATCATACTTGCAATTGTATCTCCACTTGAGTTTAAACAAGTTGCCATTGGGTCAAATAAGAATCCAAGTGTAGCAATAAGTGGGAATGCTTCTGGCGGAAAACCAAACATTGATACTATTAACATTTCTCCAACAAGTCCACCACCTGGTGCTCCAGATAAAACAAATGCTGAACAAATTGCAACTACAATTGCCATTGCATAAGTTCCTATACCTGTGAATGGCATATTAAATGTTGCGAATAAGAAAGCTATCTTAGTAATTGAACTCAATACTGATCCATCCATATGCATTGTACATCCCATTGGTAAAACTATATCACTAACATCACTAGGCACTCCTATTTTTTCACAAGCTTCTTTATTTACTGGAAGTGTAGCTGCAGAACTTTGAGTTGCAAAAGCTGTAATTGCTGGAGTAAGTATATTCTGGAACATTTTTTTAACTGCAGGTACTCCTCCTGAGAAATATGCGTATATTGGGAAGAAAATTACTGCGTAAAGTATACATAATGGATAGTAAACTAACATACTTCTTCCATAATCTCCTAATAACTGTGGACCATACTCTGCTACTAAGTTTGCAAAGTAAGCACCTAGTCCTATTGGCGCAATCATCATAATAATTCCGACAAATTTCATAATTATATCATTTAAGTTTTTAAGTAATTTACCCATTGGACTTTCATCTGCTCCACACATTGATACACAAAATCCAAATATTATCGCGAATATAATTAATGGAAGCATATGAGATTTATCAAGAAGCTGATAAAAGTCAGTAACAGTTAACGTAGAAACTATCAACTCAGAAATTGATTTAACTTCCTCAACTTCACCTGCTCCTAGTTGAATTGCTGTTCCACTTGATGGACTAAATATATTTACCCATATTAGAACACATACTGCTGCGAAAAATCCTGTTACTAAAAAAGTTCCTATTGTACTTCCAAGTATTTTTCCTAGACGTTTCATATTTGTCATACTACCAACCGCAGTTGTAATTGAAACAAATACTAACGGTACTACAATTGTAAATAATAGATTCAAAAAGATTTCACCTAAAGGTTTCAACATCTTACCAACTTCTGGTGCAAACATACCGATTAATGATCCTACAATAATTCCACCTAATAGTAAAATAATTGAACCATACTGTTTCCAAAAGTTTTTATTTTTCATAATTATCCTCCACCGCTTCTTTTAATTGATTCATAGCTTTTTCTAATACTGATTTTGGACATGCCACATTTAATCTCATATATCCTTCAAGTTCTCTAGCAAAATCAGAACCATCATTTAATCCTAGATGTGCTTTATTAATCATAAATTCTTTTAACTCTTTCTGAGATAATCCTAATTCTCTACAATCTAACCAAATTAAATATGTAGCATCTGGATAACTTGGTTTAATCATAGGAATATTTTCTTTACAATAATTGTGAATATAGTCAATATTCTGACTTAAATAATCAAGTAACTGCTCTAGCCATTCTTCACCTTCATTTAATGCAGTTTCCATTGCAATTAAACTAAATGCATTATTTCTATGAATATCCATATTCATCCAATATTTATCAAATAGTTCTTTATGTTTTTTATCCTGGAAAATAACTGTACATGCCTGTAATCCTGCAAGATTAAATGTTTTTGTTACAGAAACACAAGTAATTACATTTGAATCTATTAGAGCTGTTGGTATATGTTTTTTATTATGGAAAACTAAGTCTGCATGAATTTCATCAGAAACAACTAGTACATTATTTTCTCTACAAATTTTAAGCATTTTTTCAAGTTCTTCTTTAGTCCATACAATTCCTAATGGATTGTGAGGACTGCAAAGTATAAATAGCGATGCTTCTTTAACCTTTTCTTCAAAGTCATCCCAATCAACTTCCCATTTACCATCTTTTTCTATCATTCTATTTTCTATAACTTGTCTATGCCAAGCTTCTGTTACATCATAAAATTCTGGATATACTGGAGTTTGAATTAATACTTTACTATCCTCTGGAGTAAATGATTTAACTATTGCACTTAATGCAGGAACAACACCTAAACAAAAGCTCATTAAACTTGTATCTGGTGTCCAATTATGTCTACGTGTTTGCCAATTTGCATAAGCTTCAAAATAAGAATCACCTCTTGAAGTATATCCCCATATTCCTTCCTGTGCTCTACTTGTCAATGCATCTATAATCGGTTGAGCTGTTTTAAAATCCATATCTGCAATCCATAGCGGGATTACATTATCTGTTCCAAATTTTTTTATTCTTTCATCGTATTTTGCAGCGTGAGTGTTTGAACGATCAACAACTGCATCAAAATTGTACTTCATAATTATTTCCTCCTTAGTTGTTTAGGTCCTATACTATTTGACTATATGATAGCGCTTCCACAGATGAATGTCAACACTTTTTTGTTTAGGTCCTATACTATTCAAAAAATATTTATTTTATGCTAATATATATACAGTCAATAGGAGGATGTATAATGGAACAGAATATAAATAAACTCTACAAAGAATTAAATAAGAAACACGATTTAGTCTATCAGTTCACAATTCTTTACTATAACTATATTTTAGATAAACACGATTATGGTACAGGAGAGGAGATTTCCATGATGGAAGCTCATACGACAACTTTCATTGAGGAAAATCCAGGTACAACAGTTAGTGAAGTTGCAAATTATTGGAATAAGACAAAAGGAGCCGTGTCACAGACAGTTAAAAGTTTGATTGGAAAAGGATATATAAAAAAAGAACAATCTGAAAAAGATCGTAAAGTCTATAATCTATATGTTACTGAAAAGGGAAATTATTTATCTCAAGCCCACAAACTATATGATACAAAAGATATAACAAAAACTTATAATCAACTTTTAGAAACTTGCTCAAAAGAAGATATCGACAGTTTCTACAAAGTTTTAGAACGGTATATTGGATGTATAAAAAATAATTTTGAATAAAAATATATCTGTAGACTATAACGTTAAAATAATATATCTTTAAGTAAAATTTTGTTGGTTTATATTAATTGAAAAAGCTATCGTAAATTTCTACGATAGCTTTTTTATTATCTATTTTCCTAGAAATCCTCCATCAACAGGAATTATCGCTCCACTTACATAATCAGATGCACTACTTGCTAAGAAAATCGCCGCTCCCTGTAGATCCTCAGGTTTACCCCAACGATGCATAGGAATTCTGCTAGTTACTTCTTCATATTGTTTTGGATTATAGCTCTTCATGTTTGCAGTTAAGTCTGTTTCCATATACCCTGGAGCTATTGCATTTACTTGCACTCCACGAGATGACCATTCATTTGAAAAAGCCTTTGTAAGCTGCATAACAGCACCTTTTGTTGCAGTGTATGCAGGTATAGATTCGCTTCCGATAAATGATGTCAATGAAGCTATATTTATTATCTTTCCACTTCCCTGTTCTAGCATCACTCTTCCTGCAAGCTGAGAAATTTTGAATAAAGAGCTTAGATTTACATTTATAATTTTGTCCCACATTTCGACAGGAAAATCCTCAGCCTTGCAGCGATGTTGCATTCCTGCACAGTTTACAAGTACGTCTAGTCTATTGTCTAAAAGTTCTATGACTTCATCAAAAGCAGGTGCTATGTTTTCTGCGTTATCTAGGTTAAGCACAACACCATGAACTATCCCACCAGTAGAGTTTTTAAGTTTTTCAACAGATTCGAATACTTTTTCTGATGTTCCAGTTATCACTACCTCTGCTCCAGCTTTTAGAAATCCTTCTGCCATACCATAGCCAAGACCTCTACTTCCACCAGTGACAAGTATTTTTTTGCCAGTTATATCAAAAATATTAAAATTATTCATATCTATTCCCCCTATTTTTTTAAATATTTTTTAAGAACCTATTTAATTGTACACCTAATCATTGAATTTTTTCTATATTAGTATAATAATTTTCTCTTTTGTTAATGATATAGTTGTAAAACTATTTAGAAATGGAGTGATTATATGAGAACACCAAAAAGTTATTCTAATCTTGTTAATAGTAATAAAATAACTTTAGAAATTTTAGGTGAAGTTCTCTATTCTATCAATAAGAGAGCTAAAAACTGGAGGGATCAAAAGAGGAGGTATAAGTATTATGATAAATATGACTATTACGGAACTGCTCTAGAAAACGAAGAAAAATACTATAAAATGAAATCTGATATTTTAGAAAAACTAGAACCTATAGTGATTCATAAAGAAATAAGATTCAACTCAGAGCGCAAAAGAATCTATAATACTGATGATAAATATGATAAAATAGATCCTTCAATTGTAATAAAGAAAGGTCGAAAAAAGAATAAAAAAACTGGTGAAGTGAAGAAGTTCAAGGTTATCAAGAATAAAATTGATGTATCCGTCTACTACTTGTATTATGAAGTCGGTAAATACACATTTCATCAACCAATAAATAAAACAGAGCTTAAAAAATATAATCATCTTGAGATATGCGATTTATATGATTTAATTACATATGGAAAAGATATAAATGAATTGCTTAGTACTCAGTTTTGCAAGAAAGTTTATGAAAAATTAATGGATGGAAGCTTAGAAATTATAGATTAGATTTGTAAATAGAAAAGGCAAGATAGTAATTAGCTAAATTATAGCTATTATCTTGCCTTTTCTTATCCATTATAATCAAAAGGCCTGACTTGGTCCGCATTGTTAAGAGGCGTGTCAGGTACTGTTAATCATAATATTAATTTACTTGTTATATTTTGTCAAATTTATTATCAAATCAAAAACATAAATACAACTATTGGAGAAATTATATTTACAGCTGCGTGAATTATCCAGCCATAGATTATACTTCCATCTGCTTTATTTCTAGAAAGCCATCCAAGTGCGTATCCAATTCCACCTGTAAGAAGAAAAATTATCACCATTGGCAAAATTCCCTTTCCTACAACAGAAACTATATGTATACCACCAAAAATTATCGCTTGAATAACATTTCCACCATTTCCCAGTTTTTCAAATAATCTATTACCTAAAAATCCTCTAAAAAATATTTCCTCAGATAGTGATGTTTGTACAACTGCCCAGATTAATATAACTAATATTGTCTGCATACTCCAACCATATTGTTTATATGCATCAACTGTAAACCCTGTATATGTCAAACTATTTGTGTTGTAAAGATAGAGATATGGCAATATTATTATAACTAAAAAAGAGATAAATATTATCGCCATGTATTTAAACACATTATTTTCAGTAGTCTTAAATCCAATCCAATAAAAAAATCCCTTTACTCTCTTTTCTTTAACAAGATAAAATATAAACGGAATAGCTATCAATATAACTACTTAAAGGATTGCACTTATCAACTGGTTTATCAAAATCATACATATCACCACCTATTTAGAATAATTTAAACTTAGAACCAATTTATATTTTCATTTCTAAACTTAGGCTCATCGCTATTTTGATATGGATTGTAATTATTAATATTACAACCAAATTCTTTTAACGATTTAATTTTATTATCTCTTGTCCATTCTATTAATGAAATACCATCAAATTCTTCAATTACTCCATTGTTCATCTCATTTTTAAAATACCATTCTACAATAGTTTGATTTTCTTTATGGAAAAATTGGTTGATTTTCCAAACAATAACCTTTCCCCTAGTATTCCATTCATCAAACCAGTGTTTTACTGTTTCAATATTTTCATATTTAGGCCCCCAGCTTTCAGTATAAATAACATCTTCAGCAAAAATTTTATTAATTCCATAATCTTTCTGCTTAATCCACATATCAAACCACAAGCTAATTAATTTTTCTCTTTCATGCATAAATTAAGCATCTCCTTTATCTTTCAATTGCCATCTTCGCTAATCTAGCATCTCCCCAAGGAGTCTTTATCATAGCATCTCCATCAATAATTCCCGCTCTAACAATTGTAACCACCTCATCAGAATTAGATAGCTTAACTCCATTGATTTCAACATTTTCTGCAAACTCATCATAAGTATCATATCTAGCATTATTAAAGACAAAATATATATTTTCTTGTCTTTCCTCGCTATTCGGAGTTAATACAGATCCCATAGTGTACATATCGTCATCTAACATAAATTCTATCAAGCAAAATGCAATTCCATCGTCATAATCTGATTTTATAATCGAAAATATGTCCTTTAACTTTATATCAAGTGTTTTCTTCTCTTTTTTCTTAGACCAAAACATACATATTCCTCCATAAATTTATATTTATTTTTTGTTCCTTGAATTTATAATCTAAGTGCAACAAAAAAAAGAACTCATATCATTTTCTTGGTATAATATTCATGCCAACAAAAATTAAAACCAAGGAGAAAATGATATGAGTCTATA
>NZ_JBLOUI010000046.1:0-18166 GCF_047807365.1 Peptacetobacter sp. AB800
TTCGAACTATTTGTTCGAACTAAATATATCTGCTGTTCAGTTTTCAAAGTTCATTTAAAACTTTCGTTTTGTTTTTTATTTTCTTGCCCTCTCTCAAGGACAAGTATTATAATATCAGCTTTTACATTTTACGTCAACACTTTTTTCAAATTTTTTTAAAAAACTTTTTATAATATCAATTTTTTTAAAAGTTCTTTCTTTATTTCCATAAAATTTACATCACTTAATATATCTATATTTCTTGGTCTTTCAAACTCCATATCTATTATTTCTACAATTCTTCATGAGTTTTTACTTAGCACAACTACTCTATCCTCCATTTATAAGCATATTTTTATTAGATATATTTATATTTATAAATAAATATATTATCTTTTGGGATAAATGAATGTAAATTTAAGTCATTAAATATATAATATGTAGTATAATAATATCTATACGTTTGAGTATTTTTAAATATTATCGTTAAAATGTATTTATCGATATAACAAATGTAAATAAATATAATTTAAATTAACGGACTAAATTTAACTGTTTGAAAAGGAGGAATTGTTTTGAGTTTCAATTATGTAAGAGAACCTGGCAATGGATTCACTCACTTATTTGGTGCTATTTTGTCCTTTATTGGACTTCTAGCATTAGTTATTAAAACATCTATCGTAATGCCTACTCCATTAGCTATAGCCTCTGTGATAATTTTTGGAATAAGTATGATTCTTTTATATACAGCTTCTACTGTATATCATTTGGTTATTTCTTCAGATAAAGTTATCGCTTGGCTGAGAAAAATAGATCATTCTATGATATTCGTATTAATAGCTGGTTCATATGCACCATTTTGTATGATTTCATTAAAAGGCAATGGAGGATATGCTTTATTTGCAATAGTCAGCATTGCAGCTATAGCAGGTGTATGTTTTAAATTAATTTGGTTTAAATGCCCTCGTTGGATTTCTACAATTATATACATTGCGATGGGTTGGGTATCTGTAGCACTTGTAGTGCCTCTTTACCACGCACTTTCATTTAGTGGACTTATGCTACTTGTTGGAGGAGGACTTTTCTACACAATAGGTGCTATAATATACGCTACTAAGCCAAAGTTTTTAGAATTTAAACATTTCGGTTTCCACGAAATTTTCCATATATTTATAATCCTTGGAAGTCTATGCCACTTCTTATGTGTATTCTTCTATGTTTTATAAATTATTGTATTGATATTTTATACTATCCATTGATATAATTAGTTGATATGTCCGAAAGATATATCAACTATTTTTTTATAAGGAGAAATATATGTCAAAAAAATTATCTAATAATACTCTATCAGCTTTTGCAACAGCTCTTCTTTGTACTATTTGGATGGTTATTGCAAATGCAACAGGTCTTTTAGGTTGGGCTGGTTTTGCAGGATGTACAGCTTACTTTGCTGGTCCTAAAAAAGGTGTTTCTGCACTTCCTCTTACTTTTGCTTGTGTTGGAAGTGGTGTAGCTTATGCATTAATATCAGTTCATTTAGGAAATCAAATAGACTTTGCTCAGATAGGTCTTGTATTTACATTTGTAACTACATTCCTTATGTGTGCAGGCGGAAAAATAGGTATAATATCATTCGTTCCAGGAGCATTCATGGGTTCATTCTCTACATTTGCAGCTGGTGGTGATTTTATGATAATACCATCTATAGCAGCTGGAATAATATTAGGACTATGTTGTGACACATTAGGTAAAAAATTATGTGCTATGTTTGGCTCAGAAGAATAAATCAAACTAAAAAGAGGAGCTCGTTTCAAACGACCTCCTCTTTTTCATTGTTTTCTTTTTTGAATCTTAAATCTTAACTTTATATTTCATATTGATTTCGCACCACCAAAATCAATACTACAAACTCACTTAATATATTCCGATTTTCCTATTATTTTAATCGATTAATTTTATACTTATAATTTTATGTCTAAGCAAATATAAACTTCTATGCTATTTTTCATCTTTATCTGAATCGCCATTTACATATTTCTTGTATATACCCATTACTACGCCACTAAGTGCAAATAATGCTATAGCATTTGGTATAACCATCAGACCATTGAAACAGTCAGCTAACTGCCAAACTAATTCAACTTTTAATGTAGATCCAACTATTATAAATAATATAACTATTAAAGAATATATTTTTACTGCTTTCTGTCCGAATAAGTATTTTACGTTTATCCGTCCGAAGAAATGCCATCCAAGTATAGTAGAGAATGCGAAGAATAATAAACATATTGCTATGAATAAATCTCCACCACTACCAAAAGTATTTACGAAAGCTGTCTGAGTAAGTGCTATACCTTCTTTTCCTGAATCTAAAACACCACTAGTTAATATAGAGAATGCTGTTAAGTTTAGTATTATGAAAGTATCTATAAATACACTAACCATAGCTGTTAATCCCTGTTCATGAGGGTTTTTAGCTGCTGCTCTTGCATGTGCATGAGGTGTAGAACCCATACCAGCTTCATTAGAGAATAATCCTCTTGCTACACCGTAACGTATAGCTTCTTTTATAGATATACCAACTGCACCACCAAGTACTGCCTTTGGATTAAATGCTCCAACTATTATCATTTTGAAAGCTTCAGGAACTTCTGATATATTCATTCCTATTAAAGCTAAACTTCCTATTATATATACAAATGCCATTATAGGTACTATTTTTTCAACAACTGATGCTAATCTCTGTGTTCCACCTATAAATACAAATCCTGCTACTACAGCTATTAATAAACCAACTGTTATAGGAGGTATATTTATATTTCTACTTGCAAAAACTTCTGAGAATGCTGCACCTATTGAGTTTGACTGAACCATATTACCCATAAATCCAAGTGCTAATATTATTAATACTGAGAATGTCGCTGCTAAGACTTTACCAAATTTTCCTGTAAATGCAGCTCTGATGTAGTATACAGGTCCTCCTGTTACTTCGCCATCTACAACTGTTTTATATTTCTGAGCAAGAGTTGCTTCTGAATAAATCGTAGCCATTCCAAAGAATGCACTAAGCCACATCCAGAATATAGCCCCTGGTCCACCAGAAAGAAGTGCTGTAGCTGCACCAGTTAAGTTACCTGTACCAACCTGAGCTGCTATAGCTGTTGCTAATGACTGGAAAGGTGTCATTTCACCGTGTTCTTTCTTTTCACCGTTTAATTTTAGGTTACCGAACACTAATCTGAAGCCCTCTCCAAATTTTCTAACCTGTATAAATTTTAGTTTGAATGTGTAGTATATCCCAACTCCACATAAGATGAATAGTAGTAAGAAATTCCATAAGAATCCGTTTACGGCTACTACTACTTCTAATAGATTGTCTAAGAATAATTCCATGTTTTTACTCTCCTTTTCTTTTATTTTTTTGGAAATAAAAATAGAGCTGATATATCAGCTCCAAAAATAAGAGTAGAACATTTGCAAACAGACCTTAAAAATTTGATCTGCCTTACTGCTCTGTCCTTTTGCCTGAGAGATTTGCAAACTTAGTTTGTGTACACCTTCGGCGCCCCTTTTTTGGAGACTCTCCAGAGTTCCTAATAGATTTTTTATTAATTTTATAATTACAATTTATCTATCTGTTTAAATAATATCATCTATTTTGAGTAATTACAACATTTTTTCTAAATTTATTGAAATTTTCAAAAAACACACATATTTCCTTTTTATTTTTAGGAAGTATGTGTGTTTTAATATTGTTTTATTTATTTTTTAATGTATACAACCAATTTTTTTACAGTAGTAAAATTAGGAATACGTTATTTACAGAATATTTAATTTATTAAACTTTTATTTTTTAAGTTACTAAACTATTTTTACTATATCATATTTCTATAATTTGTATAAAAAATTATGTGATTCTATAAAAATAATTTATTCTTTTAAAGTTCTCATTGCATTAAGTACGGCTATTAATGCAACACCTACATCTGCAAATATTGCTTCCCACATATTTGCAACTCCACCAGTACTCATAAGCATAACTATTACTTTTACACCCATTGCAAATACTATATTCTGCCAAACAATTTTATTTGTTTTTTCAGATATTCTCTTTGCTATAGGTAATTTAGATAATTCGTCTGTCATAAATACTATATCACTTGCTTCTATTGCTGCATCAGATCCTACACCGCCCATAGCTATACCAACGTCTGCTCTAGCTAAAACTGGGGCGTCATTTATACCGTCTCCTATAAATGCTGTATTTCCTGTGCTATTTTCTTTTGCTACTTCTTCAAGTATTTCAACTTTCTGATTAGGTAGAAGTCCTGAATAATGTTTGTCTAATCCAACTTCTTCAGCTATCTTAGCTGCAGCAGCTTCATTATCTCCTGTTAGCATTACAACATTTGTTATACCAACTTTTCTCATTTCTGCAATAGCTCTCTTACTATCTTCCTTAACCTCATCAGATATTACTATGCATCCAGCATATTTGCCATCTACTGCAACGTATACAGTTGTTCCAACTTCATCTATCTTTTCATATTTTACATTTTCGCTATCTAAAAGTTTAGAACTTCCTGCAAGTATTGTCTTTCCATTGTATAAAACTTTTATACCATGCGCTGCTATTTCTTCATACTTGTCTATTTCACTTAATTTTACTTCTTCTTCAAATTTTTCATTATAGCTTTCCATTATAGATTTTGCTATTGGATGGTTTGAATTCGCTTCTGCAATTGCTGCAAATCTTAATAATTCATCTTCTGACATTCCAACAGGATTTATTTCTGTAACTTTAAATACACCTTTTGTTATAGTACCAGTTTTATCAAGTACAACTGTATCTACTTTTCTTAATGCTTCTAAATAGTTACTTCCCTTTATAAGAATACCGTTTTTAGACGCAGATCCTATTCCACCAAAGAAACTTAGAGGTATTGATAATACTAATGCACAAGGACATGAAACTACTAAGAATATTAATCCTCTGTATAGCCAATCTCTAAACACAGCACCTTCTATAACTAGTGGTGGTATAAATGCAACTGCTAATGCTAGTCCAACAACTATTGGAGTATAGTATCTACAGAATTTAGATATAAAGTTTTCTGTCTGAGATTTTCTACTTCCTGCATTTTCAACCATATCAAGTATCTTAGCAACTGTAGATTCTCCATATTCTTTAGTTACTCTTACATAAATTAATGCATTTGTATTTATTGTTCCTGATACAACTTCTTCACCTGGTTTTACACTTCTAAGTACAGATTCACCAGTTATTGCAGAAGTATCAAGCATTGCTTCACCTTCTGTTACAATTCCATCTAGTGGTACTTTTTCACCTGGTTTAACTACTATTACATCGCCTACTTCTACTTCTTCAGGATCTACCTGTATAATTTTTCCACCCTGAACTAAGTTTGCAAATTCTGCTTTTATTTCCATAAGAGCAGATATTGATTTTCTTGACTGACCAACTGCTTTCTGCTGTAAATATTCACCTATTTTGTAGAATAACATAACACCAACTGCTTCAGAATGTTCACCTATTGCAATTGCACCTATTGTAGCTATCGACATTAGGAAGTTTTCATCCATTACCTGACCTCTAAATAGGTTCTTTGCAGCTTTTAAAAGTACATCTCCACCTATTAAAATATATGCTGCTAAAAATACAACCACACCAAATGTACCTGTATTTCCAACTGCCATTTCATATATTCCAAATGCGTATACTATTACTCCAATTATAATTTTTATTAGATCTTTGTTTATTTCTTTCTTTTCTTTTGGTTTTTCAACCTTTTTAGGTTTAATTTCTTCATGGTCGTGGTCATGATGATGTCCTCCACAGCCACAACTTTCACTATGTTCGTGGTCGTGATGATGATGTTCTCCGCAACCACATTCTTCATCATGATTATGCTCGTGGTAATGATGTTCTCCACAGCCACAATTTTCACCGTGTTCATGATGATGTTCTTCTGAATTATTTCTATTTGCATATAGTACGTTTAAATCTATTCTTCCATTTCTTGCTGTATTTCCAGATTCAACTATATTTCCCTTATTATCAAACTCTAAAGCTCCAACAACTTTATTTTTTAATAAACTTACTGTTAATCCACTTTCTGTTTCGTGTATTATCTTTGCTATTTCAGACATATGCTGCTTTGTAATATCTCTAGCCTTAGCAAATACAGATAATTTCTTAGCCACAAAGTTCATATTGCTGTTTTCTACATATGCTAATTTTCCAACTTTATCATTTATCTTTTCCGCACAATGTGCACAGTTTAAATTATTTAATAGAAAATCAACTCTTATAACTTTATTTTTATCTATTTCATCTTTTTTCTCTGACTTAATTATATTTCCCTTGTTATCGAAACTTATTTCCCCAAGCACTTTGTTCTTTAATAGACTTACAGTCAATCCACTTTCTGTATCATGAATTATCTTTGCTATTTTAGACACATTAGCTTCTGTTATGCTTTCATTTTCCATAAATACAGATAATTTTTTTGCCACAAAATTCATGTTGCTATTTTCTACATAGTCTAATTTTGAAACTTTGTCATTTATTTTTTCTGCACAGTGTGCACAATTTAAACCATCTAGTAGAAAATCTATTCTTGTACTCAATTTAATTCACATCCTTTTCTTAAAATCCCTTTATTTTATACACATTAATTGCCTATTGTTGATATCTTCTATCTTCCATATTCTTCTTTAACATGTTCTAGTCCATATTTTAATATTCCACTTATATGTTCATCGTCCAATGAATAGAATACTGTTTTACCTTCTTTTCTAAATTTTACTAGTCTAGCATTTTTTAGTACTCTAAGCTGATGAGATATCGCTGACTGAGTCATTCCAAGAAGTTCTGCTATGTCACATACACACATTTCATTAGAGAATAGTGCAAATATTATTTTTACTCTAGTTGTATCTCCAAATACTCTAAATAAATCTGATAAGTCTGCTAACACCTCTTCATCGGGCATCTCTTTTTTTGTTTTGTCTACTACTTCTTCATGTATCTTTTTTTCTGTACAACAATCTATTTCTTTATTTTTCATAGGTTTTTCTCCTTTCTTAACGTTTTAATATATGAATAACTGTTCATATATTCATTATAATCCGCTTACTATTTTTTTGCAATAGGTTTTATAAAAATATATGAACAATTATTCATATATTCTTGTAATAAGTCATTTCACTAATACACATTCATTCCTTTTAATTGACTGCAATAAAAAAGGACCAGTATTTTTTACTGATCCTCTGATTTTATCTTTTGTAAATTATATTATCTATTTTCAAAAGCTACTTTTATTCTATTCATACATTCTTCTACTATTGATCTTGGACAAGCTATATTTATTCTTTCAAATCCGCTTCCTTCTTCTCCAAACATAGTTCCTTCGTCGAATATTAAGCCAGCTTCTTCAAACATTATTGTTTCTAATTCTTCTGCAGTTAATCCATATTCATTGAAATCAAGCCATACTAGATAAGTTCCTTCTATTGGTATCATTTTAACTTTTGGAAGATTTTCTTCTACAAAGTTCTTTATGTATTCAACAGTTCCATCTAAGTATTCGTTTAATTCATCTAGCCAATCTTCACTTTCATTGTATGCAGCTATTATAGCTTCTATAGCGAAAGGATTTGGTCCACTCTGTGCTCCACTTCTTGAAACTTCTACATTCCAAGCATTTCTAAGTTCTGGAGTGTTTATTATTATATTAGACATCTGCATTCCTGCTAAGTTGAATGTCTTACTTGGAGCTAAACAAGTAACTATATGTTCTTTATATTCTGGGCATAATTTCTGTAGGTTTATATGTTTATATCCTTTTCTTATTAAGTCATTGTGTATTTCATCAGCTATTATGAATACATTGTGTTTTTTACATATTTCAACAACTTTTTTGAGTTCTTCTTCAGTCCATACTCTACCTATTGGGTTATGAGGTGAACAAAGTATCATAACTTTATTATTAGGATCTGCTGCTTTTTCTTCTAAATCAGCAAAATCCATTGTATATTTTCCATCTTTATATATTAATGGGTTATTTACTACTTTTCTGTTATTTTCTTTTATTTTATTTGTGAATGGATAGTAAACTGGTCTTTGTATTATTACACCGTTATTTTCTTCTGTTAATAATCTTAATAATATAGATATTGCTGGAACTACACCACCACTAAACATTATTGATTCTCTGTCTAATTCCCAGTCAAATCTTCTTTTGTACCATCCTAATATTGCATCGTAGAATCTCTCTACTTCTCTAGTACTGTATCCAAATACTTTTCTGTCTACAACTTTGTGTACTGATTCTAGTATAGGTGCTGCTACTTCAAAATCCATATCAGCTACCCACATTGGTAAAGCTCCTTCTTTTGCTCTAGGAAATGATTTATCTAAGTTATCCCATTTTATACAGTTTGTATTTCTTCTTTCTACATAAGCATCAAAATTATATTTGCCCATTTTTTCATCTCCCCAATTTTTGATTTTATTAATAAAAGGGATTACTACATTAATTATAAAATTTTATGTAACAATCCCTAATTATTATTATATTTTAATTTATTATTTATATCTACTCTGAAATTATCTGCGCTAAGAATTTCTTTGTTCTATCCTTTTGAGGATTAACTATAACCTCTTCCGCAGTTCCTTCTTCGACAATTTCTCCACCACTCATGAATATCACATGGTTAGAAACATCTCTAGCAAATCTCATCTCATGAGTTACTACAATCATTGTAACTTTCTGTTCAGCTAATTCTCTCATTATATTTAAAACTTCTTGTACTAGTTCTGGATCCAGAGCTGATGTTGGTTCATCAAAAAGTATAACTTCTGGATTTATAGCAAGAGCTCTTGCTATACCAACCCTCTGCTGCTGTCCTCCTGATAAAGTAGATGGATACGCATCTTTTTTATCATACATTCCGACCTGTTTTAAACATTTAGATGCTATTTCTTCAGCTTCTTCTTTTGATTTTTTCTGAACTATAATTAAACCTTCCATTACATTTTGTAGTACAGTCTTATTTTTAAATAAGTTATACTGCTGGAATACCATACTTGTATATTTTCTAAGTTGATGAATTTCTGCTTTTGTTATATGTTCAAAATTTGTACTAAAATCACCTATCTGTATTTCTCCACTATCTGGCTTTTCAAGATAGTTAATACATCTTAATAGAGTAGATTTTCCTGTTCCTGATGGCCCTATTATAGCTACAACATCTCCCTGATTTACCTCTAAGGAAATATTATTTAATACTTTATTAGAACCAAAACTTTTTGATAAATTTTTTATTTTTAACATATTACTTAACTCCCATAGATTTATTAATACGTTGTTCCAATAATTTTTGACCTTTTGTTAATAATGCTATAACAACCCAATAAACGATTAGTACCGCTGCATAAGCTTCCATAACTCTAAAGTTTTTAGAAGAAATTAATTTAGCTTCTGACATTAATTCAATTACACCTATTGTAAATCCTAGTGAAGATCCCTTAATCAAACTTATAAATGAGTTTGATAATCCTGGAAGTGCAACTCTAAATGCCTGAGGAATTACTATTCTTCTCATAACCTGAAGCTCTGTCATACCAATACTTAAACCAGCTTCTCTCTGTCCTTTATCTATTGAACTTAAAGCACCTCTTATGGTTTCAGACATAAATGCCGCTTCATTCATCGACATTACTATAATAAGTGCTGTTATTGGTTCCATTTCACTTAAAAAACTTACAAATGGCGTTATTGCAAAATAAAAGAAGAACAACTGTGATAACATAGGAGTGCTTCTAAAAAACGATACATATATAGCAACAACTTTATTTAATACTGGCACTTTATATTCAACTATCAATGCCAATATTACCGCTAATATTAATGATATAACTAATGATATTGCCGCTATAAAAAGAGTAACCTTTATAAACGGTAATATTTCAAAAAGCGTTTCTTGAAAAATATCAAATCTAAAATTCATTTTTAGTTTTTACTTCCTTTTTAATTATTTTATCAAAAATACTGCTGAAACAATATTTCCAGCAGTATTTTTATTTATTATAATATTTTTATTTATTCATTACAGATTCTGATATATCCATACCAAAATATTCATTATATAGGTTAGTTAAGAATCCATCTTCTTTCATTGATTTTAATGCTTCATTAAATTTATTGTATAATTCTTCATCACAATCTTTTAAGAATGGATACGCATTATTTTCTTCGTATAAGTTTTCTCCAACCTGTTTAAGATTTAAACCACCTTCTTCTATCATTCTATCAAATGATAAAACTGGATATGAATGTGCATCTGCTTTATTCTGATTTACAACAAGTCCTCTTTGTTCTTCTGTTATAACTACTTCTATTTCATCATTAGGATCATTTTTTTCTTTGTATTCTTCTATAAATTCTTTTTCAAATCCTGCTGGCTGACAAGCAAATCTTTTACCTTTTAAATCTTCAACAGAGTTTATTGAATCATCATCTGCTCTTACTGATAATTTATATGGATTGTATGCATATATTTCTGAGAATTTATATTTTTCTTCTCTTGCCGGAGTAACACTTATCTGCTGAGCAACTGTGTCAACTTTTCCTGCATCTAATAGTCCAAACATACCATCAAATGATGCTACTTCAAATTGTATTTCATAGTCTCCCATTCTTTTTGCTACTTCTTTTAAGATGTCAACATCTACACCTACTATCTCTTCTCCTTCTTTATAACACCAAGGATTGTAAGTTGCTGTTACACCTACTCTTAATACTTTCTTTGTTTCTGGTTCTTTTGCTTCTTCTTTTTTAGCTTCATTTGAACTACAGCCAACCATTGAGAACACTGTAGTACATGCTAATACTAATGCTAATAATTTTTTCTTGAACATTTTTATTCCTCCCTACTTGATAAATTTTGTTCATTTTTTATTATTTTTTAAAAAAATAGCATATTTTTATGCTATTACCTTAAATAATACATTAAAAAAAATGGCATAGCAAAAAGTTTTTTTCTATACCATTTATTATATTTATATCTTTTTTCTATAACAATGAATTGTTATACTATTTTATTCTAACAACTAAACTTTATTCCTCATCTAAAAAATCATAGAAATCATCATTACCAGACTCAACAAAATCATACAGCGCATTCTGTTCAAAGAACATCGAATCCTGATACTCTAACCCCTTATAATTCACCTTCAACAGACCATTAATATAATTTCTATCTCTCTCAGAATAAGTCCCAACAAAGAACATCCCATCTAAATAATAATAAATCGCCTTAATATCATTATTTATAACATAAGACTTCTGCTTAACATGGTCGTTATTAAAATTAAATCTAGTAAAGAATACCGCATCCTCATCCATATCACTTCTAAGAACAAACGGATTATCTTCATAGAACTTTTCTACAAACTCTTCTCCATCTTCAACCGTATAAATATCTACAAACTCTTCCTTAGAAATCTCGTCAAACACCTCAAAATCATACATAGGCTCAGACTCAGAAACAACCATAGAATTTAACTTAAATCCTTTTTCATTTTTCTCAATACTAAGTGCAACTTTACAGAAATAATATCCATCATTGTCTTCGTAAATAGTTTCAACAACATATTTTCCATTTCCTCTTGATGTTACATCTGTTTTTAAAAGTGCACCATTTATATTTGTTATGTGCATACTTCCTATTTCTTCGCTCTCAGAATAGTATGTAAGTGCTTCTCTATCCCAAGCAACTAATCTCATAACCATGTAGTTTACAAACTCTATCTCTTCCTTTACTTCTTTACATATCTTTGGATATAAGTCGTATATATTTAAATCGCTTTTAAAATCGTTGATTATATCTATATAATCCTCAACTTCTCCTGCAAGCTCTTTTCCGTATCTTATATTTCTACTCCCAAAATGCTGTATTAAAAACTTAGCCTCTTCCTCAGAAATTTCTATTCTATCTGATCCAAGACCCCCCATAAGTCTTTCTTCTTCCATATATGCTTTTTTCTCTGATGGGTTTATTAGTTTTACATAGTCACAAAGTCCTAATCCCTCAGAGTCTAAAAGGAAATACTGTTTTATATTATCTCCATTTTCATCTGTACTATCTATTATCATTCCCATACTTCCCATAAGTCTAGATTGTGTTATTTTTGCAAAATTAAACTTTAATTCCATAATCTATCTCCTCTCAAATTATTTCTCTTATTTACATATTTATATATTAACACAAATTTTTCTGTACTATTTGAATTATTTGCTGTATACTAGTAGAAATATATATCAGAAGATTGGGGGTAATGCTTATGAAGAAAATAGCAGCATTTTTCGATATTGACGGAACTCTGTACAGAGATTCACTTATGGTAGAACATTTTAAAAAGCTAATAAAATATGAAATTATAGATGAAAAAACTTGGATTGATCATGCTAGAGGAACTTTTTTGAACTGGGATAAAAGACAGGGAAACTATGACGACTATCTTTTAGAAGTTTGTAATTTATATGTAGATTCGCTGACTGGAGTCGATTGGAGAAGTATTGATTTTGCAGCAGACCAGGTTATAAAGACTAAGGCTGACAGAGTTTATAAGTACACACGCTCTCAAATTGAAAGACATTTAAAAAATGGTGATATAGTAATATTTATATCTGGAAGTCCTGACTTCCTAGTTAAAAAGATGGCTGAAAAGTATAATGTTACAGATTATTTAGGAAGTAAATATATAATGGAGGATGGTAAATTCTCTGGTAAATTAGTTCCTATGTGGGATTCTGAAAGTAAAAATAAAGCAATAAATGAGCTAATTGAAAAATACGATATAGATTTAGATGAGTCTTTCGCTTATGGCGATACAAATGGAGATATAAATATGCTTAGAAAAGTTGGGCATCCTGTTGCGATAAACCCTACAAATGAGCTTTTATCTAAGTTGAGGGAAGATCCTGTGCTTAAAGAAAAAGCGGATATAATAGTTGAAAGAAAGGATATACTTTATAAGCTAAAACCTGATGTTCAGGTTCTATCTTATGATGATTTATCAGATTAACAAACAAATATTTTAAATATAAAAAGTGCTGCCATAACGACAGCACTTTTTTAGTCTAAGTATTTACTTATATTTTTTCTCAACTTATTTTCGTACATTCTTATAAACTGGCTATAGAATAAATCGTAAATTAAAAACGTTGCATTTAATCCTACAAATAGCACAGACATATACTGTACCTCTGTTAAAAAGCTCTTTAGCACAAAATACATTATAGCAAACACGATATTTGCAAATACAAGCTTGATACAATATTCTGTACCCCTAGACCTTCCCCTCTCAATAAGAGATTTTACAAGTCCATAAAGTGCAAATGATATCGCATATATAAACCATTGTACTTTATTTCCTATTATCATAAATGACAAAAGTATAGATGCAAATGTAAAAATTGTACCTGTCTTTTCTCCAAATTCAATAATAATTATTGAAGATATAAATGATGCTAGCACCATAAAGAAAATTGTATTCATTGGAACAAAGTTTATCAGCATAAAGAATATTGCCTCTAATGCTAATAATATTCCTCCAAAAGCCATTTTTTTACTTACATTATCCATATTAAAACTTCCATTTCAATTTTAAATTTCAACAAATTAACAACAGCTTATAAAATCTCCACCCATACATTCACAGCATGAGTCTAAGCACCATAACTGGCAACAAGTATCTGCACAATCGTCTCCACAGCAACAGCAGCAACATGGACAGCATCCACTTGAGTCGTATCTTCTACTTTCATTGTAGTATCTTGCTCTATCATCGTAGTTATTCCTATATGAGCTAAACTGATTATATGCTTCATCATATTCTTTATTTTCTGGCTCCATAAATCTTGCTCTTTTTATATAATCTTCGCCCTCTTCATATCTACCCATTTTCATTGCAGCAGTTCCAGTTAGGAAGAACCACTCAGCATTTCTATCACTTGAAACTACTTCTTTAAGCATTCTATATGCGTCTGCAAATCTTCTATTTGCAATTAAATTTCTAGCCTCGATATAAACATTTCTATTCATTGCTTCTCCGTACATAATATTCACTTTCCTTTCACTAGTTTTGTATATTTTAATAAATCTTATTGCTTAATTTATATGGCTTACATCGCCATTTTTATCTTTTCCATCTCCATATAATATGTTCTTATATCTCAAGTATACACCAGAATATATTATATTTTCAATTATACCGACATTTCTCTTAACTTTAAGCATATCTATATTTCTACCAAGCATTCCAAGACTCATAGAAATTATTCGCTCTACTTTCTTCTTTAGTTCATCGCTCTTTGGCTCATATCCTTTAAAAGGATTATATCTTCCTTTTTGAATATCTTCCTCCAAATCCTCATACGCATCTAAAACGTAGATATATTTTCCCATGTTAAATCCTATTTCTCTAAGTCTATCTTCAAACTCGTCTTTCTTGTATGCAAATATTTCTCCCATTAGATTTCCAAATGTATTTGAAACATCATCTAAATCTGTTGATTCTTCTTTTTCTAATTTTTCAAGCTCAGCTAAACATTCTTTTATATATTCGGCTTTTTCTCTGTATTTATCATACGCTTCTTTAAGGCTTCCTTTATAGACATTATACGCCAACTTATCCTTAATTCCACCATCGTCTTTTACATTGTCCTCTAATTTGAAATGAGTTAAAAGAACATTCATAGCGGCTGCGTATTCAGTTATTTCATTTACTTGTACCTTTTTCTTTTTTATAGGATTTGCTATACACACTTCTTCTGTTACTTTTGATTCTGGATTGTACACCGCAGATAAAAGCACTATCAGAAATGTTATGTCGTAGTTTAGAGAAAATCGAGATATCTGTCCATGATTTCTCTTTAGAGTTTTACAAAGCCCACAGTAGTAGCTTTTGTAATGCTCGTATTCTCTAAATGTCAAATCCATTTTATTTATTTTTACATATCCAAACATTATTATCCTCTTTTCTTATATATCCATCCAAGTTTGTATGAATATCTAATACTAAATTAGATTCTATTATCTTAATTATATTATACTAATAAATACTTGAATATACCTTAACATACACCATAATCGAATTATATTCAAGTGGTCTATTCAAAACTTTAAAAATTATTTAGAATTCAAAAAAGAGCTACTGCAATTCATTGCAATAGCCCCATCTATTTTCTATTATTATTTATTATAAAGATTTTATATATATTTCTCTTATTTCTTCTTTAGAGAATTCCTTTGGATGATTGTTTATATTTCCTATTGATACTTTAAATGCGTTTTCTACCATCCAATCTACGTCACTTTCTTCTATTCCTAAGTCATTTAATGTTACATCTAATCCTATTCTTTTTAAGAATCCTCTTATACTATCTGCACAATCCAATGCACTATTTCCACCTAAAAGAACTGATATAGCTGCGTATCTTTCTGGATCACTTTCCCAAGATGCGTCCACTATTGCAGGTGTAAGTGCTGCTAATCCTTCTCCATGAACTATGTTTTTAAGACCACTTGCTGGGTGTTCTAATGCATGAGGAAGCGCACAACTTGAACATCCTATAGCCATACCTGCTAACATACTTCCTAAAGTTATTTTTTCCCATACTTCATAATTTATTTCTTCGTCGTTTACAGCATTTTCTGCGTTATCTGCTATTAACTTCATAGCATAAAGTGCATATGCATCTGATAATGGTGTACGTTTTTTACTTACTGCAGCTTCCATTGCATGTGCAGCTGCATCAAATATTACAGAAGCTTTTACTCTTTTAGGCATGGTTACCATAAGCTCTGGGTCTACTATTGATACTTTTCCGTATATAGCTGGTGTTCTGAGTGATTTTTTATCGTTATTCTTATCATCTGTTAATACAGAATAACAGTTACCTTCACTTCCTGTTCCAGATGTTGTAGGAACTAATATTAATGGAAGTGCCTTGTCAGAAGATTTTTCTCCATACATATACTCTCTTACATCGCCTTCATTTACAGCCATTAGTGCTATTGCCTTAGCAGCATCCATTATACTTCCTCCACCAAGAGCAACTACAACGTCACAGTTTTCTGCATTTGCTATTCGAGCACCTTCTTCAACTGTTGATATAAGCGGGTTCCGTGTCACTTCATTGAATATAGCACCTTCTATTCCTTCTTTTGCTAAAAGCTCAACTGCTCTATCTAAAAGTCCCGATTTTCTAGAGCTAGATCTACCTGTCACTATAAGTGCTTTTTTACCGTATTTTGCTGTTTCTTTTCCTAGTTCGTTCACTTTTCCACGTCCAAATACTATATTGACTGGTAAATTGTAGTTAAATTCCATATAATTCGCCCCATTTCTTAATAAATATATTTCCACATTCATTACTTACTTTATTTTTTACTACTTATACTAATTATATCAGTTAATAGCTTTTATTCAATGAAGATTATTTGAACATTCATCTAAATTTCCTTCAAAAACACTACTAAAAAACTTCATATTAATCATTATATTTCTTTTACAAATGAAAAAGAGAATACCTCTTCTCTGCTGATAAATTCGGTACTCTCTTTTTCTCTACTTAACCTTAAATTTTTATGTAAACTGTATTTAGATTTTTATCTTTTTTATATTCTTCAAATTTATTTGTTATAAAGACTATTTAAAAAAGTAAAGAAGTCGTTTAAATCATTCATACTAGCTGGATATACCTCCTCATCTTCTTTTTTAGGAGTTTCGTCTTCTTTTTTATCGTCTACAACAAATTTAAATCCTAATCTCACTCCAAATAGGTCTTCAGAAACATCCCGTAAAAATCTTAGATACTGAGTTTCCATTATCTGTACAACTCTTACATCTCCTACACGTACAACAACTGTTCCCATCTGGTAGTCTATTTGCTTACTATCCTTGAATAACGCTTTGTAGACAGCTGGACTAATTAACTCCTGTATTCTTCCTAGCATAACCTTCCAAACATCCATAGCGTCTATTCTATTGATATCTGCTTCTTCTTTATACTCTTCTTTTTCTTTAGGTTTTTCATCTTCAGGTTCAGGTCTTTTAACTTCTATTGTACTATCATCTTCTTCTGGTTGTTCTTCTTTCTGATAGTTATTTGATAGCTGTATTTCAGCTATTTTTCTAAGTCCTAAATCGATTATATCATCTTCACTTAGAAATACTATGTTTATTCCATAACTTATTCCAGATTTAGCTACTATATAAGTCTTTATCATTTCTATTATTTCTGGACTTATTTCATCATTTACTTTTGCTATATCTGATATTATGTATAGAGTGTTTCCGCTAAATTTTATCTTTCTTACACTTTCTATTACACTACTTAATTCTGATTGAAGGCTGTTTAGAGTCTCTTTTGTAAATTGTTCTATATTCATAATTGCCCTCCTTATTATTTCCTATATCTATAGATTTATTCTATCAAAATCTATAATATATTATACTACAAATCACCTCAACTTGTTTCAATAATTTTAAATATTTAACCTTAAAATAGTTTATATTTTTTTTTAATAAATTTACTGCAATATAATAATAAATAAAAAAAGAGGACTGAATCCTCTAGACCTGTGAGCGGGTTGGTCTTTTGAGAATTCAGTCCCTATTTTTACGTTCTTTTTAATTAACAATATGATTTTATATCTACATTGCTCCAACGGTCGGAGCAATGTAGTTTTTTAACTTTCGAATAAACTTTTGTTTTTAATGCATTTAATTTCAATTTTTGAGCGGGTAATTGAAATTTATTACATTTTTTATTTGAAGTGTAGTATTGTATGATTTTTTTAAACCTCTATTCTATATATAATGTAGATTATGTATATATATAATGTAGGAAATATCTAACCTTTAAATTTTTCTACATTATATATAGCATTATCTACATTTTTTTATTTATAAAATTTTGGTGGGAAAATGGTGGAACTCTAATTTTTTTTAATTTTTATTGTGGAAAATGGTGGAATGAAAAAAAGGAACCCCCCAGTAAAACTGGGGGTTCTTCATTTGACGCCTATAAGGCTCAACTTCCAGCTACGCTTCAAAGCGTATGTCGGTCCGCCACTCGCTAACTACTTC
>NZ_JBLOUI010000047.1:0-17384 GCF_047807365.1 Peptacetobacter sp. AB800
TTTTATTAATTATTTTTTCATCTTTTCGCTTTTTCAATACATTCATATTACTATTATACACAAGTTTTCCACAGTTTTAAATTATTATAATTTCCTTAAGAATAAAAAAGAGACCTTTCAAAAGTCTCTTTTAATTAAAATGTATTTATAGTTATATTATTAAATTTAAGCTTCCATTATATTGTCTGCCCAAAGTTCACACTGTTGTATAACTATCTGTGTAGCATCGTCCCAACCTTCTGGAGGATAATCATATTTTTTTAATAATCTTTTAATAGATCTTTTCATACTTGATCTAGCAGATTCTCTTTTTTGCCAATCTATAGTCTTATTTTTCTTTAAAGTTTCTGTAAGTTCTTTAGTAAGTGCTATTAACTCTTTATGCTCTTTTAAGTCTTTTTTTACTCTAGGTTTTGTCAAAGCATCATAGAAAGCTAGTTCTTCATCAGTTAAACCAAGTTCATTTCCTTCATTATGCGCTTCAACAATCTGTTTTGCTAAATTAAGCATTTCTTCGATAACCTGCTCATTTGTAAGCATTCCATTTAGATATGAATTTAATGAACGTTGAAGTATATCACTGAATTTTTCAGACTTAACAATATTAGTTCTTCTATATACAGAAACTTGTTCTGCGATTAATTTTTTCAATAATTCCACAGCTAAATTCTTTTCCTTCATTTTAGAGACTTCTTCTAAAAAGTTTGGATCAAATATAGAAAACTCTTCTTTGATATCTGAGAAAAGATTAATTACTCCTTCGCTCTTTATACTATGTTTTAATAATTCATTAATACGAGCATTCATATCTGATAAAGGAATTTTTTTACCAGCTCCAGTATCAGTTAATCTATTTATTAAAACTCTTACAGATTCAAAGAAAGCTGCTTCCATTCTCAATTTTTCTTCAACTATTGATGAGCAAAGAGATAGAGCTTGACGAAGCATCAAAGCTTCCTTTAAAAATGCATTTTTTTCTTCTTGTTTTTCTACATCAAAGATAAAGTTTACAGCACCGCTTATAGTTTTAGCTCTTTCAAGGTCAGAGCCATCCATAAACTTAGAATAGTCATATCCATAGAATATATCCTTACAAATAGATAGTTTTTCTAAGAACTTAGGATATGCAACTTTAGATACATCAGTATCTCCATAATTTTTCTTATCTCTAGTAGTGTAGTCATTCATAGCCTGTTTCAGTGCAGTTGCAATTCCTACATAATCTACTATCAATCCACCTTCTTTATCTCTAAACACTCTATTTACACGTGCTATTGCCTGCATTAGGTTATGACCAGACATAGGCTTATACACGTACATCGTTGCAAGAGATGGGACATCAAATCCTGTAAGCCACATATCTACAACTATAGCTATTTTTAGTGGACTGTTATTGTCCTTAAATTTATTAGCTAACTCATTTTTATACCGTTTATTACCTATAATATCTCTCCAATCTTCTGGATCACTATTGCCAGAAGTCATTACAACTGCTACTTTTTCATTCCAATCTGGACGTAACTGCAGAATTTTTTTATAGATTTTCATAGCTATAGGTCTTGAATATGCAACAATCATTGCCTTTCCTGTTAATAGATTTTCTCTGTTGTTTTCGTAATGATCTAAAATATCAGATACTAGGGAATCTATTGTTTTTTTATTACCTAATATAGCTTCCATTTTTCCAAGGTCTTTTTTACTTTTAGCTATAACTTCTTCATCAGCATTTTGAGCCATTAAATCGTACTCAGCATCTATTAATTCTAAAACTTCTTTATCAAGGTTTAATTTTAAAACTCTACTTTCATAATAAACTGGACGAGTAGCACCATCTTCAACAGCTTGTGTCATATCATAAATATCTATATAGTCACCAAATACTTCTCTTGTACTTCTATCTTTTGAAGATATTGGAGTTCCTGTAAATCCTATATATGTAGCATTAGGTAAACTATTTCTTATAATACGAGCTGTACCTACAACTTTCTTCGCTACTTCTTCTCCATCTTCATTTTTAGTCATTTTTATTTTTTCAGTAAGCCCATATTGACCTCTATGAGCTTCATCTGCCATAACAATTATATTTCTTCTATCAGATAAACATTCAAATGATTCCTCAAACTTTTGCATAGTAGTAAATATAATTCCATTTGCTTTACGACCATCAAGCCAATTCTTTAAATGCTCTCTGTTTTTTGCATGAATAGGCTCCTGTCTTAAAAACTCTTTGCATTTCATAAACTGGTTATATAACTGATCATCTAAATCATTTCTATCTGTAAGCACAACTATTGTAGGGCTTTCAAGTGCTTTCTGCAGTAAATGAGCATAAAATACCATAGACAATGACTTTCCACTACCTTGTGTATGCCAGAAAACTCCGCCTTTACCATCAGTACAAACAGCTTTTTTAGTTGATTCAATAGCTTTATTTACAGCAAAATACTGATGATATCCTGCTAAAATTTTGAATGAGTTTAATCCTTCTTTTGAAAAACATACAAAGTTCTTTATAATATCTAGGAATCTTTCTTTTTCAAAAATACCCTCAAAAAATGTATCAAACTGAGCATATTGAGTATTTTCATAGTTTCCATCTTTTGTTTTCCATTCCATAAAACGGTCTTCTCCAGATGTTATCGTACCTGCTCTGCTTGTAAGCTGATCACTTATCACACAAATGGTATTGTATATAAACATTGAAGGAATTTCCTTTTTGTAGTTCTGTAATTGTCTATATGCATCAGAAAAATCTGTTTCTTCACGAGAAGGAGATTTTAGCTCCATTATTACAACAGGAAGACCATTTAAGAATATGATTATATCTGGTCTTTTGTTGCTATTTTCAATAAAAGTCCACTGATTAGCAATTATAAATGAGTTGTTGTGTATTTTTTCGTAGTCTACAATATATACTATTTCTGATTTTTCTTCACCTTTTTCAAAATACCTTACCTCTATTCCGTTCTGTAGGTAATTCATAAAGGTTTCGTTTTTTTGTATTAGTTCTGCATTTTCGAAGTTTCTTAGTTTGTCTAAGGCATCTTCAATAGCTGCAGATGGCAGGTCTTTGTTTATTCTGTATATGGCATTTTCTAGTTCTTCTTCATATAGAGGACTTTTGTAGTCCCTGTCATCTATTTCTGGTCCATATACGTATTCGTACTCTAATTCGTTTTGGAAAAGTTCGATTATAGAGTTTTCGTAGTTTGCTTCTGAGTATGTAGTTGACATAATTATTCCTCCTTTCTTTTTTGTTATACTCTAAAACAATAATTTAGAGCAGCAAGTAGTTCTTTTGTTCAAAGAGTGGTTCACGGACTTTGTTAATACTTCAAGTAATCTGATTGAAACGCAGTTTGGGTTAATACCTGATACATTCAGATTACTTAAAAACGGTGAGTTGCCAATGGTTGTAACTGACTATGTTGCAAACGGTAGTTTTGCATCGCTAAAGGCTAATGTGACTTTATATCAAGAACCTAACTACGCTTACTTTATACGCAATACCGATTTAAAATCTGGTTCATTTAAAGTATTTGTAGATGAAAATTCTTATAGATTTCTTTCAAAGTCAACACTTTACGGAGGAGAAATAATTATTTCAAATGTTGGCGATGTGGGAAGCGTATTCTTGTGTCCAAAACTAAATAAACCAATGACACTTGGTAACAATGTAATTATGCTTCGCCCTGAACAAGATAATTTGAAATACTATCTCTATGTTTGGTTCAAATGGCTGTACGGTCAATCGCTAATTCAAGGTATTAAGGGTGGCTCTGCTCAACCTAAGTTTAATAAGACTGACTTTAAGAACCTACCGATTTTTTTGCCTACTGACGATTTGTTGGAACAATTTCAACAGATGGTTAAGCCTATATTTGAACTAATAGAGAAAAATAATGAAGAAAATCAAGCTTTAATAGTTACACGAGATACGCTTTTACCTAAACTTATATCTGGCGAGTTTGACATCTCTGACATCGAACTTTAAGCCGCTAAATTATTGTTTATTTTATTATTATTTTCTATTTTAGAATCTATAGTTTTTAAAATAGTTGCAATTTTATTTTGAGTTTCTATATCAGGTAGTAAAAAAGAATAATTTCTCATTTGCTTTAAGGAGAAATTCTTTATAGTTGTTCCAGTTGCATGTATTTCCATATATCTTTTAAATTTATTTGAAGACACGACATAAAAAATAAAGTCTTTATTAATCTGATTTTTTACATTAAAGTAACAAGCACTTTTACCTAAAACTATTTTTTCATTATTATATGTAGCTACTCTACCTAAAGTTCCATTTATTGAAACAAATATAGTTCTATCATTTAATGATTTTTTATATTTCTCAAATTCTAAAAAATCAACTTTTTTTGTATCAGGTTTAATGAATATTTTTCCATCAACAAAATTATTTCCGTTAATAAAAGCATATTCACCATCTTTAGTATATTTGGGTGTACCATGTAATCCATCACCTAAAATATCTACGCACTCTTCTATTGTAACTTTTTTCCAAGATTTCATTTTATGCCTCCTATCCTATATATTTTCTATGAGCAATTTTTACATTGCTTTGTTTAACCATTGCATATTGCAATGTTGTATCTATTCTTTTATGCCCAAGTAGCTGTTGTAACTGCTCAATAGGCATTCCTTTATCTATAGCCATTGTTGCTAAAGTACGTCTAAATTTATGTGGATGTACCTTCTTTAGCCCTAATTTTTTACCAAAATTACGTAATCTAACCTCTATTCCACCAATGCTCATTCTTCTATTTGGTGATTTTAAAGATACAAATAAAGCTGGATTGTCATCCTCTCTACTTTCCAAATAATTTAATAAATGTATTTTTGTTCTAGCATCAAAGTAGACAATCCTTTCTTTATCCCCTTTACCAAATACGACGCACTCTCTTTCATTAAAATTAATATCTTGTCTATTTAATAAAACCATCTCGCCAATACGCATCCCTGTAGATGCAAGCATATCAATAATTGCCAAGTCCCTTATTTCTGTACAATTATCCCTCATTATCTCAAGATCTTCATCAGAATAGGTTTCTTTTATATTGGTAGCTGTTTTTATTTTATGAATCCTTCTAACTGGACTTTTTAATATATAGTCCTCATCTTCAAGCCAAGAAAAGAAGCTAGACAAAATTCTTCTTATATTATCAATAGTTACTCGGCTCGTATTTTTTGTTTCTTGATATTTAGTTAAATAAGTTCTAATATCTTCTGTTTTTATATGTTTTATATCTTTTCCTATACTTTCTGCCATAGCTTCTATAGTAGATTTATAGTATTTTAGCGACTTATCAGAACAGCCCTCTATCTTTTTAGCTGCTAAAAACAACTCTATATAGTTCTGTTCTGATTTGTCATCATTTTTTAAACTTGTTACTTCATAATTAAACATTGTAAATTGCAGCACTTCTTGTAGTTTTTCTATCTGTGCATTATTAAGAAATGCTAACATTTCCTGTATTATATCTTTTATTAAGTTCTCTTTCATTGTCAATTCTCCTTTTTTAGAGAACGACAAGCAACGGCTGTTCTTTTATTTTTATATCTCCGCCGTTGTTGGAGGTTTATTCAAGTCAAACAATAATTTACAGAATTTAAATGTATTTTGATAAATTAAATATTTATATTAGATATGTCAAGCTCTCCCGATATTAATTTTGACAATAAAAATTCTTTAATATACTTTAAAATACAATTTTCGTTATAATTATTACGAATTATAGAATCTATAGGAGATATTATTTTTTCAAACTGTTCTATAATTTCATCTGGTGGAATGATGATTGGCATATTATTTAAAGAATTTTTATTAATAGAACCAAAAACAGTACCATTAGCATTAAAAATATCTAGTTCTTTTTTTAAATGGCACATTGTGTAATGTATAAATGATTGTTGTTTTGATTTTGAACGAATTGCTGCAAGTCCACGACCTATGCAACAATCTGTGTGTGCTATATTAAGTTCTCCAACTGGAGCACGTACACTTATTAGAGTATCATTTATACAAGCAATTTTTTTGGGTTCTGTTGTATAAAGTCTCACTTGTGGGAATCTATCTCCAAACTCTGCTTTACCTTGAAAGAAAATTGTACCAATACCATTTTCATTATAACTACTACCTTTTGGAGATTGCCCCATTGTTATATCAGCAATATCACTTAAAATACCTCTTTTGTATTTTAGTGAATTGTTATCAATACATAGTTTGTTATAAATTGAAACAGCTTGATTTTCTAAATTATTGTTTATCTTGTTATTAATTTTTATTTTATCATCAATAGATTTTAATATAGATGCTATTTTTAATTGTTTCTCCATATCAAAGTCTGGAACTTCAAACGACATTATAGATGACTTATCACCTCTTGGCATTTTTGTACCTTTAGCTGTTACTGTTGCATACTCAAAGAAAGCATCATCAGATATAAGGTAGTATAAAAAATAATTATTAATACCTTTATTAGCTTTAAATACCAAAATATCATTTGAACAACCACCATCATATTCTGCTATCCAAATTTTCTTAAAATATGGTCTTATGTTGGAAACAAGTACATCACCCTTTTTAAATTCACTTACAGTTCTAACTTTTGGTAAGGATGAAGCATTTGTTATACCTTGTTTATTAGGAATCATATTTTCAGTAGATATATAATTTTTTTCATTTAATTCTTTGGTTTCTATTTTTCCTTTTCTAAACGAGCAAATATCACTTAACTTACACTTCATAACCAATCGCCCCCAGATTTTTACGAATTTCCTCCTCAAGCTTATGAGATTCAGCAAACAAATCAGAAAGCTCTGATGTCAATCTTGCCATCTTCTCTTCAAAAGTCTCTCCATCATCTTCCTGTTCTTCTATACCTACATATCTACCTGGAGTTAGAATAAAGTCCTGTTTTTCTATCTCATCTAAATCAGCTATAGCACAGAATCCCTTTACTTCTTCTAATTCTCCATTCTGGAATGCTTCAAAAGTATCTGTCAATTTCTGAATATCTTCCTGTGAAAAATCTCTATGCTTACGATCCACCATATGCCCTAAATTACGAGCATCTATAAATAAAGTTTTTCCTTTCTGTTTTTTATTCTTTGTTATAAACCAAAGAGTTGCTGGTATTGTAACACTATAGAACAACTGCGGTGGTAGAGCTATTATACCTTCAACTAAATCATCCTGAATTATTTTCTTACGTATTTCTCCCTCACCTGATGTCTGAGAAGAAAGCGCCCCATTTGCTAAAACTAGACCTATTTTCCCATTTGGTGCTAGATGATGAATCATATGTTGTATCCATGCAAAGTTGGCATTTCCAGCAGGGGGAAGTCCATATTTCCAACGTTTATCATCTTGTAATTTATCCTGTCCCCATGGACTATAGTTGAATGGAGGATTTGCCATAATAAAGTCTGCTTTTAATCTTGGATGTAAGTCATTTGTAAATGTATCTGCATGATGAGGTCCAAGGTCAGCATCTATTCCTCTTATTGTAAGATTCATTATTGCCATTTTCCAAGTATCTGAGTTTGCTTCCTGTCCGTATATAGACATATGGCTACGATTCCCTGAATGTGCTTCTATAAAGTCCGCACTCTGTACAAACATTCCACCAGAACCACAAGCTGGGTCATAAACACGACAATTATCAAAAGGTTTTAATATAGAAACTATTGTATTAACTATACTTGATGGAGTATAGAATTCTCCACCACCTTTACCTTCTTTTTCTGCAAACTGAGCTAAACAATACTCATAAGTTCTCCCTAGTATATCTTTATTATGTTCTGTTTCATCCATATCTAAGTTAGTGAATAAGTCCACTACTTCTCCTAAGACTGTTTTGTCTAAGTCTGGAGTACCAAAGTTTTTAGGTAATACATTTTTTAATCTTTTATTATCTGCTTCTATAGCACGCATTGCATTGTCTATTACTTTTCCTATTTCTGGAGTGTGTGCAGCAGCTGCTATTTTGCTCCAACGTGCTTCTTCTGGCACGAAGAAGATATTTTCTGCTAAATATTCGTCTGGATCATTTTCAAATCCTAGACCTTCTTTAACTAATTCATTATATTTTTTTTCGAAAGCATTAGATATATATCTTAAAAAGATTAATCCTATTATGACATTTCTATATTCTGCAGCAGGAATGTGTCCCCAAAGTACACAAGCTGCATCCCAAATTTGTTTTTCAAAACCTATATTAGCATTATTAGCTTTTGCCATTTGTGATATCTCCTTTACAAAATTTTTTTATTTTATCAATTAAATTTTTAATTTATTAATCTAAATAATAGATTTAATTCCATTATAATATATATAAATTCATAATAAAATACATTGTTGCCAAATAGAAATAATAATATACAAAATATTGATATAATGCGCAATAAAAAAAGAAGACTTTTCGTCTTCTTTTAAAATAACCTATACAATTTCTTCAATCTTATAACTCTTTCCTTTAAACTCAACCACATCACCAATACCACAATCTAAAAACATTTTTGCCAAAGGTGGAATCTTATTCGTTCCAGAAATGTAATCAACAATATAATTACTAACATCATCAGTCTCAAGACATCTAGCTTTAACAGTATTACCCTTAACAACTTTTTCAGAAGAAATATCTTTTTCAACTACATTCTTATTATCTACTTTTGCTATACTATTCTCATATTCACTTTTATTATCAGTAGCCTTTGTTTTAGTTATATAATTTTTTTCGTTTTTCATAATATCTTCTATTTTATCAATCATAATTTTTGCAATGTCCTCCTCAGATAGATAATCAAGAAGTACACCACCACCTACAGTATTTAAAAATTGTATAGCAGGTCTTACATATTTTCTTGGACTTATTATTATATCTTTATCATGGAAATATTTGAACATACGGACAATTCCGTTTAAAATTGTTGGGTTTGCAACAAAAGAATAACTATAGAAAATATCCGAAATTTTGGTACTTATATCATTGTTTCCTATAATATCCAACTTTTCAAATGAGTTTTCTTTACTGCTATCAAATGTATTATGTCCAAGCCACCAACATTTAGAGATAGAGTTTCTAAAAAGACCGGACCTAGTTCCTCCAGAGAAGAAGAATCTTGACTTAATAGCAGAAGCTTCTTTACGAGCTTCTTTAATATCTCTAGTATCATAACCCCATCTTTTTCTTAAATACTTATAAAATGTTGTATGGCAAAGTCCAGCCCATAGTCTTTCATCACATGCCTGTGATTCATTTAAAAAGCTAAGATTTTTGTATAGAATCTTTGCATTATTAAATTCAACCTCATTTATCTTTAATTCAGAATCTAAACTCTCAAGCTCAAAGTCTGGTATTTCTTTAAACTCAACAAATGCATCTTCTCCATATTCATCTATTATCCATTTGTTGTCCTCTTCAGTAAAATATTTTTCATAAATTATATTTAAATCATCCTTTAATTTGTCTAAGACCTCTTTTTTCATAAAATATAACTTCATTTATACTCTCCCTCCACAATTAATCACTTAACTCAGAAAGTTTTGTAAGTGCATTAGATATAGGTAGCTCCATAGCCTGCTGAGCCAAAACAATAGATGTTTTTTCTGCAGAAAGTATTTCCTCTACTAAATTTGACCCCATCTCTTTGTATGCTTTTTCAAGTGATCTAAACCAGTCTTTATTTTCATATATGCTTATATTTCCATCAATCATCAGCTCATCAAAAGTATACACTAAAGCTGGAAAAACAAGCATAGAGTTTAAAATAGGTTGGAATTGTGGATTTTTATTATATCTAATATAAAGCTCGTAGTCCTTAGCAGGTAAGTGTATTTTTATAGCTTCAGACTTATCAAGTTCAACATTCATAAGAGTTGCTTTTTCATCTCTCAACTTACAAACTTTTATTATAGAGCTTATATCTCCAAGCTCATCAAAGTTTTTTAATAGTTCAAAATAAGACATATTCTTATATCCTAAAATATTTCCTTTTGAAAAGTTAAACTTCATTCCTTCAAAATCATCGTCCCAATCAGAACTATAGAAATCTTGGATATCTCTTTTAGCCACAATTAGAGCCATAAGCTCTACTCTACCAACTATTCTTCCAACAGGAATATCAATTTCTAATGTGGTGGAAGCACCACTTACAGTTGTTCTGTATGATGTTGAAGAACATTCCACATGCATAACATATTCTGCACTTCCATCTCTAATTAACTGCTGAATTTCTTTATTATTCATTTTAATATTAAAACATACATTAATCTGGCTGACACCATTTTTAGAAACTTTTGATTCTACTTCAAATACAGATGAGATATAGTCTTCTTTTTCCTCGCTCAAAATGGGATAAGTATATAGTCTATTATTTATCTTCATATACATTTACCTCCATTGCATAATCTCTGTTGTCAAACAAGGAAAATTCAAAGGTGATTTTTTTGTCTTTTTCTATATTTTCAAAATGAATTTTATTATATGATTTAACTATACTAGAACAACCAGATAATTTTCTAGCATCTTTAATTTTCAACTTACTAGCTTGACCATTTTCTCCAATTGTGACAATTTCTATAAATCCCTTTCTTATTGATTTAGGAGAGGTAAGGGATACTTTATATTCATTTTCTGACACTTTTATCACTCTTACCTTATTTAGTTCTGTATAGCTGTACTTTGAGTTATTTTTAGTAGATTCTTCATTTCCTAAATTATCATCATCACCCATAAAATTCCCATTTTCACCAGGTATATGAGCAAAATCATCACCATACTCATCGGGATTTGCATGATAATTTCCACTATTATAAGTTTTTCCACCACCATCTTCATGGCGTACATGTGATCCACCTCTTTCACCATCTGGATTTAAAGTTCCTGGTGTTGATACGGTTCTTACACGTGGAGGTTTCCTTTCACCACCTTTTCCTTTGATTTTTTCACCATTAGGAGTATATAATCCACCTTTTTTAGTTTTTTTATCTCTCTGGTGAACTTCTAATTCACAAATATTTATTTCTAAACTTTCTTTATCAGAGTTTTCATTTCCTTGCATTTCTAAATTATTCTTTTGAAGTATTCCTCCAAGACCATCTACATCTACTTCTTCACTATCAAAATCCCGGCTTAAGCTTAATACTGTATCTGTAATCCACTCTTTTAATTCTTTTAAGTATGTTTGAGCTAATTTTTTATCTTTTGTATATCTTCCTGCTTCCCATTTATCATGCGCAGGTGTTTCCATTTCTCTAAAGAAAGCATTAAGTTTTTCACCCTCCATTTTTAATATACCTGAGAATGGAATATTTCTGGTTATCCTATCCATGGCGAATATCTTCATACCAGAAGTTCTAGTTATAAGTACTTTTCTATTTAATTTTTCGTTATAATCAACTAATACTTTTAATTTTAATGTTCCCATTCCATGAAAATCTCTTTCAAATACTTTACTATTTTTGCTGGTTAATGCTTGATAGAATGGATAAGATTTGTTTATATCTTTTTTGTATATTTCCATATAATAATCTAAGTTAGAACTATCTATTATCTTTTGAGACTGAACTTTTACAGATAGTTTATCATCATATATAGACATCATAAAGTTTTCTAGTAATTCACAAATAGCATCTTTTTCCCAAGCAGGATTAGCATTAAATCCATATATAAATACATCGGTTCCAACTTCTGTTCTTTTACATATATTTTCTAAGTGTTGTATTTTAGGAATTGGCATATTTTCATCAGTATCTCCATAATATCCAAATCCTGTTGTCATAGTTTTTCTTATATCTTTTTCTGTATCACATTTTTCAGGAAAAGATATAAAACGAGAAATACCTTGTGCTGCTCTTTCATTATTTTTATTTAGAGTTCTATAGAATACCAATCTATAGTATGAGTTGCAAAATGGAGCATTTTTACCTATACCAAAGGCTCCTGCTTTATCTCCACTCTTAGTAGAGCCACCATCTACTTTTGTAAGAGAGTTCCAACCATCATTTCCAGAGCCATAAGGATTTAAAAGTCCTGTAGTGTTGAAATCGCTTACCCTAAGTATGAAAGTTTTTTTAGCAGCTAATTGATCCTTTGCTTTTTTTAAATACTCAGTAGCTTTTTGGTTATTTTGACTAGACCAATAATTATACGCTTTATCAATACAATTTGAGTAAAATTCGTATCCAGGTATATTATCAGTGTTTTCTATATATCTTGTAAATTCTACAAAAACATTATCTTTATTTTCATCAATAGCATCTAAAGAATTCTGGCATATTTCTCTAGCAAGCGATTGAATTTCTGTACCGTTAAAAGTTTCTATTCCTGCATCAGATATTCCACGTGTCTGACCACAGTTATTGTTGGGAAAGTTCCAACCGATTCCCATTAAAAATCACTCCTTTAAAAAATTTATTTAATTTACATTTTTAAAAATAATTTTGTTTAGTAACTTTTGTTGAAACATCACATAGATTAATTATACTATTTAAAATTATTAAAAACAATAAATCTTTTTTTAAATAAATATCTTAAACAATATGAAATATCAGGAAAAATGAAAATTTTTGTGGTTATCCACAAACAAAATAACTTTAGAAATGATATAATGAGATTGATAGCTATGTCCAAAAAATATTTTTTAAAGAGGTGATAAAATTGATAATGCCAGATAAAAATACAACAATTTCAGAATCTATAATAGGCCTTGGTGCTTTTGTATTATCAATACTAGAAAAACCTCTTACTATTGATGATTGTTGGAATAAATTAAATAAAAAGTATATTCAAAAAGGAAAGATTCAAAAGAAGCATACTTTTGATACATTTATTCTAACGATAGACTTTTTATATATAATGAATTCTATTGATATCAATGAAAGGGGGGAAATTTACAATGTACTTAAATAAACTCTATTGTGATAAATCTTCTTTTAAAGAAATTGATTTTAAAAATGATGGATTTAATATAATTCTTGGGAAAAGCACATCCCACGAAAATAAAAATACATTTAATGGTATTGGAAAGACTCTTTCCTTGCAACTTATAAACTTTTGCCTTGGTAGTAGCAAGCTGGAAAGTGTAAAGAGTTTAAAAGATTGGAATTTTTATCTTGATTTTACTATGAATGGCAGAAATTTTACGGCTGCTAGAAATAGTTCAGAGCAAGGAAATATAATCTTAAATAATAAAGAAAATAAACTTGAAGATTTTAAGTACTTTATGGAAAGTGAATTATTTAATTTTGAAAAAGAATATAATTATCTTACATATAGGAACCTTATAACTAGATTTATGAGAATACCTCCGCATGCTTATAATCAATGGAATGGGTACAGTAAAAATGAAAATTCTGAGTCAAAGCATATATGTACTTCATTTTTATTAGGGCTTGATTTGGAGCTTACTCAAGAAAAATATAAATTGAATGAGAAAATTGATAAAGTTAAAAAAAGTAAGAAAGTTTTATCAGAAAACAACGAATATATTAGAGATATCTTAGAAAGTGGCTTAGATATATCAATCTCAATTTCAAATTTAAAAACTGAGATTGACGAATTAGAAAAAAGTATAAGTGAATTTAATATTTCAGAAGAATATAATTCTATAAAAACAGAACTTGATGATTTAAAATTTGAAAAAAATGATGTATTAAATGAAATTAATTTACTTGAAAATAGATTAAAAAATATAAATAAAAGTTTAAAAATAAAAATTGATGTTTCTTCTACGGAGGTTATTGAGTTGTATAAGGAATCAAATCTTATATTACCAGACTCCATAAATAAAAGTTTGAATGAAGTATATGATTTTCATTCAAAGCTTTTAGAAAGTCGTCAAACTAGACTCAGAAAAGACAGAGAAAAAATGAGTAATGATTTAGTTTATTTAAATAATAAGTTAGAAAAATTAAATTATGGAATAAATGAAAACTCTAAGTATCTAAGTAAGGTTGGGAGCCTTTCTGAGTATCAATCTCTTCAAGAAAAATATACTGATTTGAAACTCAAGCTACAAAAGGCTGAATCTTATAAAAATCTTCTTTCAGAAATGGATAAGGAATTAAGAAGATTAGAAAAGGAACTTTTAATTTGTATTGATTCAGCTCAAACTTGGATAGATGATAACTCTTATAAAATAGAATATATTTCAAATAAATTTAAAGAATTTGTTGATTATATATATGATGATAAAAAAGCTGCAGGTATATCAATAAAAGTAAATGAGAAAAGAAATAATAAAATATGTTTTGATATAACACCAGAAATTGCACATGAGGAATCTTTGGGTATTAATAAAGTTAAGATATTTTGTATTGATTTTATATATTTATTGCTACAAAACAATCACAATATAAAATTTTTGTATCATGATAATGCAATGTTTAGCGAAACAGATCCAAGACAATCTTACAAGATGCTAAAACTAGCAAAAGAAATTTGTGAACAAAATAATTTCCAATATATATTTAATATAAATGATGACTTATTAAATAATATTATAAAGATTGCTGAAAGTTATTACGATTATGAGTTTATCAAATATTTAAATGAAAGAGTTGTTTTAACCTTGCTAGATACATGTGATAAAGATAAATTACTTGGAGTAAATTTAGAAAAAATCAATAAAAAATAAATAAAAAAGACTATCTCAAAACATTTTTAAAACTGTTTACAAGATAGTCTTTTCTTTTACTCATCATATTCAAATATATCACATGAATTGAAAAATTTAGCCATAATTATTATAATATTCATCTGATATATGTACTCTTTTCTTCGATCTGTAATCGATTCACTATCATAAGATTGCGTTAAAATATAATTGAACTGTTCATCAGGATCATCAGGATATTTTTCTTTAGCCTCTTTATATAAGGTTTTATAAATATTACAAAGTAAATTTGAATCTAAATTACTATCTGAAAGATAACGATTTAAATCATCAATATACGAATTTGCATCATTTAGAGATTTCTTTATATGTTTACTAAGGCCATTAAACTCTATCTTTCTATCAAATTCTGGTACTATCATATTATTATTAAACTTCTTTTCCTTTACATTATCATTTAAATAAACAACTACTTCTTGTATAACCTCAAATTTTATAGACATGTCACTAATATCAGGAATACAGAAGTCCATAATTCTTCTTTTATTATTCATATCTAAATTATAGAATAAATCTTTAATACTATCCGTATCCATATATCTAAAGTTTATATTATCATATTCCTTTTCAAGTTTTTCAAGCTCATCTGCTAAATCTGGGTAGATACCTTTAGCTCCTTTTGTGTTTATAACAAATATAAATTCTTTTATTTCTTCATAATGTCCATTTTTAGTATGAGCATACAATTTTTCAAAGTCTTTTCGAAGTTTACTTATAGCATTTTTTTGAGTTTTTTTATTAGATGCATCTTCTGGAGCATAAACTTGATAAAAAATACCTTTATTCTTTATATAACCATCACACTTTCTATCACCTATGCTTCCTTGAGTTTTTATTTCAATAAAGTCTTTATCAGTTCTTTTCATAATATCATAAAATAGATTTTGGAACTCATTTCCGGTGATGGAATTTATTTTTTTATCAAATTGTAATCTTAGTATATATTCATTTGCCATATAAAATATCCTCCATAAAATAAATTTACTATTCTATATTTATTATATCAATTTATTTTATTTGTTATTCAACTTCAATAACAATTTATTTTTAAATTGTTCATAATATACAAATTATAATATTTTTAACATTATCAAATTAAACAATTGACATTTTATCAACATTCATATATCCTTAAATCATACGGATCAAGCCCTTGTCTTACGTTGACGGGGCGTTTTTTATTGTAAAACAAAAACGAGGCATTACATCAATCCTTGACATAATACCTCGTAAAAATATTCTTAACCTCTTAATCCTCTCGCCTGTCTATCCATATCCTCAACAACAATATCATAAATCTCACCAAGTGTCGAACAATACTCAAGCACCTTCCATGGCTCATTAGTATGGAAATGAATCTTAATCATATCCTCATCTCCAACTGCTAACAGACAATCACCATCAAAATTACTCTCAAAATACTCATTTATCGCATCCTCATCAAGCCCTTCTCCGTCTATCAAAAGCTGCGTATCATATCTATACTCTAGCATCTCTATCTCCTACCTTTCAAAATATTGATACTAAAATAATACCCAGATTTAAAGAATTAAACCTAAAAAATATAAATCATCAATTGTAGGTTAATTATGCGTAAATAAAACTTTATAAATTATATAATTCATTATATGATATATTTAATAAGAAAATAAAAAATAAAACGACTAAAATAAAAACGAGGTATTAAAATATGGAAAAAACAATATTATTCGACCTAGATGGCACACTAACAGCATCTGGAATAGGAATCACAAAATGCGTACAACACGCACTTGAAAAAATGGGACACCCAGAAAACGATCTAAAAAAACTAGAAATCTTCATAGGACCACCACTGATAACTCAATTCATGGAGTACCTAAACATCTCAAAAGAAGAAGCAGAACAGGCAGTTGTATACTACAGAGAAAGATACACAACAGTTGGAATATTTGAAAACGAGCTATATCCAAACGTAGAAAAAATGCTAAAAACTCTAAAAGACAACAACTACACACTTGCAGTATCTTCATCAAAACCAGAAAAATTCGTAAAACAAATACTAGAACACTTCAAAATAGACGAATATTTCGATGAAGTTGTCGGAGCAACAATGAGCGAAAAAAGAACTGACAAAGCTGAAGTAATTGAAGAAACACTAAAAAGACTTGGAAGAATAAATTACTCAAATAACGATGCAAATAATACCGCAACAGAAAAAACTATAAACACAAAAAACATAATAATGGTAGGCGACAAAAAACACGACATCCTAGGAGCTAGACAATTTGGAATCCCTTGTGTCGCAGTATCTTACGGATACGGAACAATGGAAGAACTAACAAACGAAAACCCACACAAAATAGTCAACACAGTAGATGAGCTACTAGACTACTTACTAAACAACTAATAGTATAAGTATAATGAGATAATAATTATTGTTAACATAATAAAAAACAAGTAACTAATTTACTTACTTGTTTCATTTTAGCAAATATAAAAATGGGAGTGGCGTAAATTATTTTTCTGCAGGCATCCCTTTTGAATAGATTTTTTGTAAGTATATAATTAAATCTCAACAATCTGCAGAACTTCGCTGAACTGCTCCCCTCTGAGTGGACAAGTGAAATAAATAAATTCACTTTAAACTTAGAAGGGAGCAATTTTTATGCCTAGAAGTAATGTAACCGCAAAACAAAAATTGGATG